>CAYSIH010000106.1:0-6193 GCA_964431005.1 uncultured Sphaerochaeta sp.
TCAGGCTGAAAACATAGGCAACAGTAAATTTCGGAGTAAGGTGGTAGAAGGCGATAAACATGAAGATCACCGTATCGACAAACTGGCTTACCATGGTGCTGACGTTGTTGCGTATCCACAGGTTCTTCCCTTTGTTTATCTTCTTGAATAGCATGAAGATCCTGATATCGATATTCTGACTGACGGCAAAACTTGCCAAGGAGGCAAGGCTCATGCGCATGCTCATGCCGAAAACTTGGCGGTACTGCTCCTGCAGGTCCCACGAAGGGTGGGCAGGAATACTCACGCTTATGCCGGTCATGACAAACAGCAAGGCCAACATGAAGATGGACATCCTGACAAAGAGGGCGGCATCCTTGTGTCCTTTCACTTCTCCTACGATGTCAGTGACTAGGAAAAGGACAGGCATGAAGAAGATGCCCACAGAGACGCGCACACCAAAAAGTGTGATGATTTTTGATCCTATGGTGTTGACCAGGACCATGCTGGTTATGTATAGGGCAAACAGGAACATCTCTTTCCTATCCAGGTCTGCTGTTTCGTGCATTTTCACCTCGTTGGAGCGGAGTTTACCAGAAAGAGGGGAGACCGGTCAAATGGAGGGGGAAAAACATGGAGAAGAAGGATAAATACCTAAAGAGAAGGGGTAAATCTGTTGCAATCTGTTGCAATCATGCTATGATGAATGAGAAATTTTTGACAAGGAAGGAACCCTGGATGGATAGTAAACTTATAGTAATCGCCATAGGCGGAAACTCACTTATTGAGGATGCGAAACACGTAACGATCAAGGCCCAGTATGAGGCGGCCCGCAAGACAGCTGCCCATATAGTAAAGCTTGTTGAAGCTGGGCACAGGGTAGTCATAGCCCATGGCAACGGCCCGCAGGTTGGCTTTGTCCTGCTCCGTGCAGAGTTTTCCCGCTCCATTCTCCACTCCGTCCCTTTGGACGTCTGTGTCGCCGACACCCAGGGTGCCATTGGGTATCAGCTGCAGATGGCCTTGAACAACGAGTTTAATAAGGTTGGCATACGACCAAACGTATCAACCATCGTTACCCAGGTAGAAGTCTCAGACAGTGATCCCTCCTTCCAGAATCCCACCAAGCCCATCGGCTCCTTCATGACGAGCGAAGAGGCCAAAAGACGTGAGGAGCATGAGGGCTGGGTCTGTATTGAAGATGCAGGGCGAGGGTACCGCCGTGTGGTGGCAAGTCCCAAGCCCAAAGCCATTGTTGAGATCGAGACCATCAAGGCCCTGTTGGAAAATAAGGTCCTCGTTATTGCAGCTGGCGGAGGAGGCATCCCTGTCGTGCGGGATGAGAAGGGCTATCTCAGTGGTAGGGAAGCTGTCATCGACAAGGATCTGGCTGCAGCTCTCATGGCCAAGGAGTTGAAGGCCGACCTCTTTGTCATCTCCACCGCTGTTGAGAAGGTCTGCCTAAACTATGGCAAGCCTGATCAGAAGACGCTGGATACCATCACGGTAGAAGAAGCCCAGCAGTATATCACCGAAGGGCATTTTGCTCCTGGCAGCATGCTCCCAAAGGTGCAGGCCATTGTTGATTTTGTGAAGAGTACCGGAAATACCGGTCTCATCACCGATCCCGAGCACCTGTATGGGGCTCTGTACGAAGGAAAGGGAACTAAGATTGTCCTCAAGAAATAAGCGTAAGCCTATGTTTCCAAACCGCCGTAGTGCTGTTATCAGCATTACGGTTGTGTTGGTCTTACTTGTCTTTGCTTTTTTTGCCATTGACCAGAACAACGTCTCCCGGCTGAAAAAATACAGGCGGGAGGCGAATACTTATCTTGATAAGGGCATGGATGCGATGGATGAACGCTTCATGTACAGCCGTACCTTGATAGGTCTTCTGGATGATGAATCTCTCTCTGAACCTTTCAGGTCTGTGCTGGCCTCCTACGCCAAGGACCTTTCGCCTTCGACCTTGAGTTCTCTGTATATTGCACTCGATAAGGAGTTGGCACAGCTGCAGAAGAAGGTCTTTACCCACGACCAGTATCTGCTGTATGCCGCTTATTTTGAGAAGATCTATGAAGCTGAGCTAGAGATGGGCCCCCATCTTGATACGTACAATGATAAGGCCCTCTTCTACAATATGCAGATTCAAGGGGCCCTTGCCTCCTTTGCCGCCAAGCGGTTGGAGATGGAGGCCTTAGAGCTGTTCTCGGTTGCTCCAGCCATGAAAGGTCGCCCCTGACAACGCTATAGGCAGCAGCACCAGGATGACCTTCAGGTTGTCCTGTGCAAGCAGGGTTGGCAGCAAACCTTTTGCCACCACCAGAGCTATACCCAATACAAACATAGTTTGAAAGGTTCTCTTAGCCAGAAATCCTTTATGTCTCATAGCATGCTTTCCTTTCTTTTTCCGGTTAGCAAACGATACACGGAAAGCGGAGCCCATTCCGATAAAGAGCAGAGGATTGACCAGGATGATGTTTTCGTTGAACCACGTCATATCCATGTCGGAGAAGCCCATCATAAACAGCAGGATGCTTCCCAGTACTCCCAGGGCCATCAGGAGGAGGGCGTACAGCAGTGAGGTAACTCTTACAAACCTTTTTCCCAACAGGTAGAGCAGTATGGCTATGAGTATGCCCCAAAAGGCATAGAAGAGATCACGGTTCACATGTGTTGTAAGGGGGCGAAAGCGTACACCAGTGTCGCTGATATCCTGAAGGATCTCCTCGTGCTCTACGATCGAAGGGCTATAGTCCAGCACCGCCTGATGAAGGCTTTCAGGAAGAAACATCTCCTCGTAGCGGTTCAAAGGTCTGTCTATGTTCTTTCCCTGAAGGAAATCCAGGGCCAAGAAGATAATCGGCGAGTGGCTCAAGTACCGCTGTGCTGCTTGCCGATGGCTAACCGAAGAAGATTGTGCTTCTGCCCAATGCTGAAAATCCCCCTCTGTTGCTGCATTGAGTATATCCCGAATCCTAGTTGCACAGTTGTCGTCATAAAAGTGATAGAGGTAGGTGCTGTTCTCCTCTTTTGCATTGTTTTGCAGGAACCTGATGGTTGCGAGTTTCGCCTCAGGACTTAAGGAGAGTTCAATGAGTTTGACATCGCGTTGTTCTTCTAGCGCCTCCTCAATCCTCCAGGGGGCTCCACTCTCCCAGACTGAGTAGTACATGCGCCCACGGGCAAAGTTCAGGTAGAAGTTCTTCTGGTCAGGATCAAAAACCCCATAGTCGTACATTACTTCCCCTCCTGATGGTTGGCCTATGATCAGGGCACTATGGCCGAACCACGCATAGAGGGGGTCTCCGCTTCCTACCGTCAAGAGCGAGATGGTCGCTTTTTCGACCCACTCGAGCTGGTTTGGTGCCAAAGCCTTGGTGAAGTCGATTTTTCCCAGTTCCTCAACACTGTCAAAAGGTTGCACTTGTGTCTGTTTTTTACCCACACTGATGCCTAGGAGGGCAGTGAGGGTCACACTAACAAATAGTAGGGAGAGTGCTAGACGTTTCATGGCGGAAAGCATACCACAGGAAAGGCTATCTTCCAACCAGTTGATTTTTTCCCCCCCCTGTTCTACTCTTGTTTTGGAGGGTTCATGGAACGAAACGTATCGTCCTTGGCTATTGTACTGCACAGCATACGGTACGGACAGATGAACCGCAGGCTCAAGCTGTTGACAGTTGATTTTGGCCTCATCGATGTGGTTAGCTATGGGGCAAGAAAGTCTGTAAAGGCTGTGAAGGGGGATGTATTCTCCGACGGACAGTTTTTTATGTATTATAACCCCGTAAAACGAACCTATGCGCTCAAGGATGTGCAGCTCATCGCTACCCATGATGAGATTCGCACCGATTTGGGTGCAAACTACGCAGCCTTGTTCTTTTGTGAGCTGGTCATCAACACCAATGGGGGGGACAGCGCAACCCAGTATGGTTTGCTGAGCAAAGCCCTTGATATGCTCTGTTCCCATCAGGAGCTTGTTGCCCGGATCCTTATCCAATTCGTCCTAAGGCTTCTGGATATCTGTGGTCTTCAGGCAGACTTCACCCACTGTCCTATCTGTGAACGCCCCTATGGCCCTGAAGAGATCCTCAGATTTAATTCGCAGATGGGAAGCCCTTGTTGTGAATCTTGTGCCACCTTGGACTCGGCTCTAGTCCTTGGCCCAGGTGCCAGAAGGTATCTGACCCTCACCCAGGGGATGGACTTTCATATGGCTGTGGCTGTTGAGCTCAGCGAGCGTGCTACGCTTCGCATAAAGGCATATATGCTGCGTTACGCCTCCCTGGTAAGCGGCAAGGAGCTGAAGACGCTCGCCGGTGGGATGCTGCAGACGCTGTTTTGAGTAAGAAAATTTATTGTAAGGTTGTTATATACGTATGAAATGGAAAAAAAAGGCTGTAGCGTCCCAGGACGTGAAGCATCTGCATGAGCAGTATGGTTTGGATCCTTTGTGTTCTTCGATTATGGTCCGTCGTGACCTGACCTCCCCCGATGAGGTAAAGTTCCTCCTTGAGAGCGAACTTACCTATCTGCACAACCCCTTCCTGTTTGATGACATGGAAGAGGTTGTCGACCGCATCAACGCCTCTGTCACTGAAGGGGAAAAGGTGCGGGTGTTCGGTGATCGTGATGTCGATGGCATCACCAGCACAGCTCTTCTAGTCCAGGAGCTGCAACGGATGGAAATCTCTGTCTCCTATAAGGTGCCCGAAGGCGATGAGCCCTATGGCCTGACGATGGAGGGTGTTGATCTTGCCTTTGAGGAAGATGTGACGCTCATCATCACCGTAGACTGCGGTATCTCCAACAACAGTGAAATTGCACATGCCCGATCCCTTGGCATAGATACCATTGTGCTGGACCATCACCTAGCAGGGGACGAGCTTCCTCCTGCCTTGGCCATTATCGATCCCAAGGTAAGTGGCTGTGGTTACCCCTTTGAACATCTTGCGGGGTGTGGGGTAGTGGCCAAGGTAATCTGGGCGTTGCGTTTCAGCCAGACCGACTTCTATCATGAGGAGTGCATCCTGCTTCATGCGCAGCCGGGCCATGATACGGTCATCATCCAGGCTATGAAAGTGGAGAACCTCCTGGTCATAGACCGGGTCATCGAAGAGATTAACCCAGGTCTGCTCTCACCGTCACAGAGCAAGGTCCTCAAGTTCCTTTCAGCAGGAGTACCTATCCTTGTCCTGGATGCCGCTGCCGAACTGGCACAGCTGCGCCAAGCCTTTGGCAAGAGTGTTGAGATACACCTTGTTGACATGAGGGCCGAAATGGAGGTTGTCATGCCTGTAGTAAAGGGCAAGAGCATCTTTGCCCTTTCGAACATCAGCCGAGCTCTGAAGTACAGTGTCCATGGGCGCGACGAGCTTCAGGTGCTCTACTCGCTCTTCAGTGCATACTCCATAAAAAAGCACCCCTTGCTGGACAGTGGCTATGATGCAATTCTCGACCTCGTCGCCATTGGGACCATCGCTGACCTCATGCCGATGGAGGATGAAAATCGCCTGTTGGTAAAGCGAGGACTCAAAGTGCTCGCATCAGGGAAGAGAGAAGCCCTGCTTCCTCTTTTCACGATGCAAAATTTAGTGGGGAAAGTGCTTTCCACAAGCGATATCTCCTGGCAGATATCACCGGTCATCAACGCCTCAGGACGGATGGGCAGACCCTCCTTGGCTGTAGATATGCTTCTTGCTCCAGATCTCAGTGTGGCGGAAACCCTTGCCGGAGAGTTGATCGGCCTGAACAAGCAACGGCAGAAAATGGGTGAGGACGCCTGGGAGCGGTTGGCTCCTCAGGCAAAGGAGAGCTTTGAGCAGACAGGCTCGAAGCTGGTCATGGTGGAGGATGCCTCATTGAGCCGGGGGATAACCGGTGTCATGGCAAGCCGGCTTATGAAGCAGTTCAGCGCTCCGGCGATAGTGCTTGCCACCATTGGTGGTACACGGGTCTCCGCTTCGATGCGTAGCCCTGTCGAATTCAATGGCCGGCAGTTTCTTTCGGTCTTCGAAGACCTCTTCCTTGATTTTGGCGGCCATGCCTGTGCTGCAGGGTTTTCCATGGATGTGGAAAACCTGCAAGTGTTCAAGAATCGTGTCATGGAAGAGGTCGACCATATGGACTGCCTTGAGGAGGTGGATGACTCCATCTTCATCGATTGTAACCTCCCTGTTGCTTATATGACCCCTGATATCATCAAGGTGGT
>CAYSIH010000107.1:0-6186 GCA_964431005.1 uncultured Sphaerochaeta sp.
TAACAATTGGATCAGTATATTTCAACTCGATAGACATCATTGTCTTCAGTCTGGCTATCATCGGCGGTATCGCCGGCACGATAACCGGCTTTGCCGATTCCTTTGCCCATAGGGCAGGCTTCATCGTGGGATTCTTTCTCGCGCTGATGTTTACCAAGATGCTCGCAGAGCTTCTTTTTGACTCCTTTGGCCTTGCGATGTTCTTTTCAAGCCTCATTTCCTTTGTCGTGCTTTTCCTAGCGGGGTATGTCCTGATGAGGGTGGTGGGGAACCTTTTGGATACCGCGTTGAATGTCACCGGCCTCAGGGCGGTTAACAGCCTGTTGGGCTTTATCTGGGGCGTAATTGAAGTGCTGGTATTTGCCGCCTTCATCCTCTATATCCTGGAGCTGCAGACAGCCTTTAACCTCTCCTCTGTCCTGGACAAGAGCGAGTTTGTCCTCCGCCTGGTCAGGCCCTTGGTGCCTGAGACGGTCAATTGGTTTACCCTGACTGTGAATGCTGCCAATGTTTGATGCATTAGCAAAAAGCCAGAAGGATATAGCTGAGCAGCTCTCCTTCCAGATACAGGGGGGGACCTTTACCCAAGTGAACCTTTTTGGTGGAAGCCGGTACTCCTTGCGGATGACCACTGCCATTGAGACCGCCCGCGTACTCTCCTGCCAGGAAGGGGGGGAGGCAACCTGTCGATGTTCCAGTTGCAGGAAGTTTGATGGCCTCACCATGCAAAATCTTGTCATTGTCAGCCATCGTGACCATACAAGTGTGATAGAGACCGCCTTAAGCAGCTTTGTGCGTCTCAGAAGTGACTTTTCAAGAAAGTTCCTCATTCGTTCGGTACGTATCCTTTTGCTGCAGTATCACACATCCCTCTTGGGAAATACCCAGACTTCCACTCAGAGCGCCAACTATGAGAGTGCATCGAACGTCAGTGACCTGTTGATGGACCTTGCCCAGGAACAGGGTGAGATCACCGACAAGAAGGCAAAAAGCATTGTGCAGAGCTTACGATCAGCATTGAAGCCGCTTCTAGCGGCATCAAGAAAGAATACCACCATATCGGTCAATCAGGTGCGTTCGTTGGAAGAGTGGGTAAACCGCACCAGTATGGGAGAACAGAAGACCTTCATCATCATAGAGGGTTTGGAGCAGACCGGCTCTTCTGCACGTAACAGCCTGTTGAAATTGTTGGAAGAGCCCCCAAAGGACGTGTACTTCTTCCTCATCTCCGAATACCCCAACAGGATTATGCAGACCATCCTTTCACGGGTGCGTAAATATAGCTTCCCCCCCCTTAAGGAGGATGGGGTAAACTCCCTGCTGACCCCTTTTTTCCTAGGGGAAGAACGTTTTGAAAGCCTTGAGGCCTTTTTCTTGCAAGGAGGGGGGCTGGACTTGGCACGCCATGCTGAAGTTGTTGGTACCCTGCTCGTCTCCATCGTCAATTCTGCCTACCTTAAGGAGGAGCAGTTCCATGAGATGCTCACCTTCATTGATGATCAGGGCAGTTATGAGTATGTTCTGAAGAGACTGCTCTCGGCTTTGGGCGAACAGCTTGCAATAGGGGAGATCACATGGCAACGGGCAAAAACCCTGTCGGCTTTGATCTCAGAGAGCTACAGCAACGCAACCTTGTATAACCAGAACAAGCGCCTTATGTTCGAAGCCCTCTATCTGAAGCTCATGGAGGTAGCATGAAGAATTTTGTCAAACGGGCGATCAAGAAGATTGACCAGCTTGATACCAAACAGATCGTCGATATCATGCAGAGCCAGTCACGAGAACTGGAGATGCTGGAAAATGCGCTTGACTCCATCGATGATGGGGTCATCCTCACCGACGCCAACCTTACGATAAACTATGCGAACTCACACTGCTCCAATTTGATCCCCATGGTCAGGAGGCGCTCCTACGAGGGGTTTCCCCTCTCCAAGGTAATAGAGGACAAGCATATCCTGCGTTACATCGTGCTCGCTGTCTATGACAGGGCAGAGGACCTGGACAATGAGTTCACCTTCCAAAGGGGTAATAAGGTTCAGACCATTGCGGTGACGGTCTACACCTACACTACAGAAGGTGAGGAAGGGCATTCCAGCTATGTGCTGATGTTCAGCGATGTCACTGAGCACAATGCCAATGAGGCAAGGATGCGCCGTTCGGAGAACCTTGCATCCATGAGCACCATGGCCGCAGGCGTCGCACATGAGATTAAAAACCCCTTAGCTGCTATGGGAATTCATCTGCAGCTGCTTAAAAAGGCCTTTGTGCGCAAAGGGTGCCTCTCCTTGGATGATGCCCAGCGCTATATCGATGTCTTGGAGGAGGAGATCAACCGCCTCAACAGCATCGTCGTCGACTTCCTCTTTGCCGTGCGCCCCCTGGATACTCGCCTGCGCCTCGGATCTGTCATGAAGACCCTCAACGAGGTCACAGCCTTTGTGGAGCCTGAGCTTGCTGAGCATCGGGTAGCTCTTACCTGTGACTTCTCAACATCCCTGCCAAGGCTCGAGTTTGATCAAAATCTGGTCAAGCAGGTTTTGCTCAACCTTATCAAGAATGCAATGAATGCGATGGAACAGGGCGGCAAACTCACCATACGTGCACGCCCTGATGGTAACCAGGTGCTTATCAGTGTTCAGGACACTGGTATTGGGATGGATGACGAGATGATGCAAAAGATATTTGAGCCCTACTATACCAATAAGGCCACCGGCACCGGCTTGGGCCTGACTGTTGTCTATAAGATAATGAAGGAACACAGAGGCGATATCACCGTAGAGAGCAAGCTGGGTGAGGGAACCGTCTTTACCCTCAGCTTCCCTATTCCCAAGAGTGAGCGCCTCAGCCTGACAGAGTCTGTTAAGGAGGGTTCGTATGAAACGTAGTATCCTCATCGTCGATGATGAGAAAAATATTCGCAATGGCCTTGCCATGGCCATGGAGTTGGAGGGCTATGACACCCTTACAGCTGAAGATGGTAGTGCAGCCTGGGCCCTGATGGGCAAGAAAGATGTGGATCTGGTCATTACAGACTTGAGGATGCCCAACCTGAGCGGGGAACAGCTGCTACAGAAGATCAGCGCGGCCTATCCAAGGATGCCGGTGATCATTCTTACCGGCCACGGTACCATTGAGACAGCGGTCGATGCGATGCGTAAGGGAGCCATAGACTTCTTTACCAAGCCTGTTGAGCTTGATCGTCTCTCGCTGGTGGTGAAGAAGGCTCTTTCCACCACTGACCTCTATGCTGAACACGAAAGGCTGAAGGCGGAGGTCGCTACGCTTAAAGCCCGTAACCGCTACGAACGTATCGTGGGCAAAAGTCAGAAGATGGTAACTCTGATGGAGACTGTCGCTCAGGTGGCTCCCACCCGTGCTTCAGTGCTCATTACCGGTGATAGCGGGGTGGGCAAGGAGTTGGTGGCCGATGCTATCCATGAACTGGGTAACCGCTCCAAGGGTCCCTTCATCAAGGTGCACTGTGCAGCCCTTTCCGCTTCTTTGTTGGAGAGTGAGCTCTTCGGTCATGAGAAAGGTTCCTTTACCGGGGCCATCTCCCAGAAAAAAGGGCGTTTTGAGCTAGCTGACGGGGGGACTATCTTCCTCGATGAGATCGGGGAGATAGATGCAGCCACCCAGGTTAAGCTGCTTAGGGTCCTGCAGGAGAAGAAGTTTGAGCGGGTAGGGGGTGAAAAATCCATCACAGTCGATGTACGCGTCGTCTGTGCTACAAACCGTGACCTGCTCAAGGAGATCGAGAAGGGTAACTTCCGTGAGGACCTCTACTACAGGCTTAATGTTGTTCATCTGGATGTTCCGCCCTTGCGTGAACGCAAAGAGGACATCCCCTTACTGATGACCTCCTTTCTCTCTCAGTTCAACAAAGAGAATGATAAGAACATCGAGGGCTTCTCAAATGGAGCCAAGAAGGCAATGCTCTCCTATGATTGGCCAGGCAATATCCGTGAACTGCGCAACTCCATTGAAAGTGCTGTTGTGCTCTCTCGCTCTTCGGTGATAGAAGTTGAGGATCTTCCCTCCTCCATAAGGCTTGCAGACAAGTCCACACAACTCTCCTTAGAGGTTGGCATAACCCTTGCAGAGGCTGAAAAACAGCTGATACTCTCAACGTTAGTCATGAATGGTGGGAACAAGACCCGCGCTGCTGAAACTCTGGGTATCGGACGCAAGACACTACATAGGAAACTACAGGAATACCAAATTGACCAAGAATGACATCTACCAGATTTTTGACAAGGGGGGGAGCTTGGAAAAGCGCTTTTCCACCTATGAGTACCGTGAAGGCCAGCTTCTTATGGCGGATATGGTACGCCAGTGCTACGATACGCACGCCATAGCCGCCATAGAGGCAGGTACGGGCATAGGCAAGTCCTTTGCCTATCTGGTGCCAGCCCTCTACCATGCGATGCAGGAAACCGATGAGAGGACTGTCATTGCCACCTCCACCATCAACTTACAGAAGCAGCTGTATGAGAAGGACATTCCGATGCTCTTCAAGATACTGAACCTTTCGTGCAAGACCGCATTGGCTGTCGGCAGGGGCAACTACCTCTGTCTGCAGAGGTTCATCTCAGTGCGCAATGACGCTTCGCTTCTTGCCCAGGACCCTCAGAGCGAACTGTATCAGCTCAACGAGTGGGCGATGACGACCGAAACAGGCCTGCGTAGTGATTTCCCTGGCAGGCTTGGTGAACTTTGGGCTGAAGTCCTCTGTGATGGGGATCTGTGCAACTCCCATAAGTGTGAGTATTTCAAGGAGTGTTTCTTTTTCAAGGCAAAGCAGAAGATAAAGGAAGCGAGGATCATCGTAAGCAACCATCATCTTCTGTTTACCGATGCACGCAGCCGTCATGAGAGCGACATCGGTTTTGACGAGGAGGCGGTCCTTCCTTCCTACAACCGGCTCATCATTGATGAAGCGCACAACATTGAGCAGAATGCCTCCAGTTATTTTACCGCGGAGTACTCCTCCAAGGAGATGCTTCGCCAGATCTCCTGGATCCAACGTTCGGGCAAGTTTGCCTCCAAGTCCCTATTGGACCAGTTAGGTGAGTTCTCCCCTGAGCCCGAGCTGTTTGACCGCATACGTGATGATATCCACCTGCTTAGCGGGGAAGTTGGTACCTTAGACCAGTATCTCTTGGCTGTATTTCAGAAGAATAACTTCCAGCCTGTGCTTATCAAGGCCGAGCAACAGCACCGTCTGAGCGAGTTTGTCGCCCAAGCGACCAAGGTCGCCCAGGCCAGCGGGCGTCTTGCTGCCAAGATAGGGCACTTCATTGAACACCAGAAAGCTCCGGAGGAGTATGCAACAAAAGTTAATGAACTGATGGTCCGCGGGACAAGAATCGCACAGATGAGTGAAGTGCTCTCCCAGTTCTGCAACTTCCCCGCCTGGGGGGATGAGGTGCACTGGTTCAATGCCGAGTCCTATAGGAACATCCGTTCGGTTGAGGTCTGCATCACCCCCCTGTCGATAGCACCCATCCTCGTTGATGCCCTGTTCAAGAAGCTAGCTACGGTGATATGCACCTCAGCCACCTTGGACCTGAATGATGACTTTGCCTTTTGGGGAAGTCGGGTGGGCCTTCCCTACGACGAGATGCGTCCGTATCAGAAATCCGCCTTCTCCTCGCCCTTTGATTATCAGAACCGCCTGATGCTGCTTACCCCCAGCGATGCCCCCATGCTCACCAAGGACAATGAGGAGGAGTACGTATCATATATGTGTGAGACGGTATTCTCAGCAGTAATGTCTTCCGGAGGAGGGGCCCTGGTCCTGTTTACCTCGTATGCGATGCTGCAAAAGGTGAGTGATCGCCTCAAGCCTCGTTTTGAAAAGGAGAATTTGGACCTCCTCTGTCAACGGGATATGGACCGCTACTCCCTGCTTAACCGTTTCATAGCCGACAAGGACAGTACGCTGTTTGCAACCTCATCCTTCTGGGAAGGGGTGGATGCTCCAGGGGACACGCTTCGTATGGTCATCATCGTCAAGCTTCCCTTCAGCGTCCCTACCGACCCTGTCTTCAAGGCACGCTGTGACGCCCTGGACAATAGTGGCAGCAGCGGCTTCTACCATCTTGCTCTTAAGGAAGCCACCATGAAATTGAAGCAGGGATTTGGGCGCCTGATGCGCAATACAGGGGACAAAGGCGTGGTCCT
>CAYSIH010000108.1:0-6176 GCA_964431005.1 uncultured Sphaerochaeta sp.
ACCATGGATGATTTTCTCACCAGTGTTAATGAGGAGTATCCCTTTGACCAGAAAGAGCGTACAAACATCGCCTCGCTCTTGTTAGGTATGCAGTACCGGCATTTTGCCTACACCAGTTGCGGATGGTTCTTCAACGACCTTGCAGGTTTGGAACCCAGACAGAACATCGTCTATGCTCTGATGGCAGTGGACCTCTACAAACGGTTTTGTAAGGATGATCTGCTTGCATCCCTCCTTGGGGACCTCAAGCTGGCCAAGTCAAACCGCAAGCAGGATGGTGATGGTGAGGACCTTGCCCTTGAAGCCCTGGACAACCTGCCAGGCGAAGTTGAGGCAACTCTCTACTTCGTGCTTAACCGCAGGATAGCCCTGCCTGAGGACCATACGGACACCTATGGATTCTTCAAACTTGAAAAATATGACTACAAGGACGAGAAGACACAGAAGCTTGAAATCTCCAACCAGTTCTCCCTAGTCAGATATGAGTGCACAGCTCTGGATCCCGCACCGGGAAAATCCGAACTGACCTATACCTTGAGCCTTAGGGACATGCGTAATGGGGATATCCAGAGCCATTTTATCGATACCGAGGATATTCCGCCTAGGATGCGTGATGAACTTTTCACACAGATCGACAACGGCATATGCCGCCTGGAAAGCTCTGAGATCAAGAGAATAGCTCGTGAGATTCACCACTATGCAGCCCTTGCAAAGGCAACGCCCTACCTGCCGATGGGTTCGCTCTACCAGCAGAACATCGGATCATGTCTGCGAGCAATGAAGAGCCTGTTCAAATACGGCAGCATGCCTATGTGGGATGAGTATAAAAGCGCGTTCGTCACCCTGATCGGCTTCTATGTAAAGTATACCAGGCCCACCGACAGGGACATCATACAGAGGCTGTTTGATTCTGAGTTGGTGTATCTTGCTGGAAAAATACACTCTCATGGCCTGTATGACAAGAATATCCATTTCATCCTAGAGTTTCTGCAGATAGTAAGGGAGCATTCGTTCCAACCTGACCTTACCCAGATGCAAAATGCGGTCTACCCTTTCCTAAGCGGGGAGAAGACACCCCATAAGGATACGGATACCGACCTCATCAATGCCTTGGCCAAGTCGCTTAATTTTGATATCGAAATACATTAAGAAAGGAAAATCCAAAAGCTGTTGTTCTAGAATAATATGAAACCCTCCTGCCTGTAACTCTTGGTTGGAGGGTTTTTATCTGTATGAAATCATGCCCGCGCTTTAGGCAATCGGGTCAATTCAGTTTACAGGATTGCTCTGTTGGAGAAACCTCTTTTTCAGAGAGCACATCCTTGTAGTCGGGGTTATGCATCATGACACGATAGGCGAAGGAGCACTGGGGAATGATCTTTTTCCGCTTTTTTCTGGCAAACTCTGCAACCTTATGCACGAGAAGACCGCCCACCCCTTGTCCGCGAAGGGAGTCGGAAACATATGTGTGGTCAATGACGAGTGTCGATTCATCACGTAGGTGGTAGGTTATCTCAGCTAGGGGTTTGTGTTCATCCTCCCCAACATAAAAGCCATTCTCTTTCTTTTTGCTCTCTACCATTGCCGACCTCCTACTTTGTCGTGTTCAACATCTCTTTTGCATGGACAAGGCTCACTTCACTCGCCTCATCCCCACTGAGCATACGGGCTATCTCCTGTTCCCGTCTTGCCCCTTCGACCTGCTGGATATGGCTGAAGCTCATCCCGGCCGAAACTTCCTTGGAAACAACAAGGTGTGCATCAGCTTGGCTTGCTATCGAAGCCAGGTGCGTGATGACCAGCACCTGGTGGCTCTTGCTCAGCTTCTTGAGCTGCTTTGCAACAGCGAGGGCGACGCTTCCACCTATGCCTGCATCCACCTCATCAAATATCAGAGTCTCTACCCTATCATGATGACTGAGTGTTGTCTTCAAAGCAAGCATGATTCTCGATAGCTCACCTCCACTTGCCACATCCTTGATAGGACGGCTTTCAAGGCCAGGGTTAGCGCAGATCATAAAGGCTATCGAGTCGGCTCCGTTGACCGAGGGCGTTGTCTCCAGCACCTCGATGGTAAACAGGGCCTCTTTCATTCCTAAGGTCCTCAAGGTCTCCTCGATCTCCTGTTGCAAGACCAGGGCGGCACGTTTTCTTGCCTCTGTCAGGACGGAGGCAGATTTCTGCATCGCCTCTTGTGTCTGGCTGAGTTTTTTCTCCAAATCCAGTAAGAGGTCCTCGCCCTGTTCTCCCTGCAGGAGTTTCTCTTCACTCTCTGCCTTGAAGGCAAGCATTGCCTCGAGAGAGTGCCCGTACTTCTTCTTGAGTCTCTGTAGGAGGGCGAGCCTGCCTTGCAACTGGTCCAGCTCCATCTGGGAGAAGGACATGGAGGAGAGGTAGTCTCGCAAACTCTCATAGATATCCTCAAGTTCGATGGAGGAGCTCTCCAACCTCTGGTGGAACTCTACCAGCGATGCATCGCTCTTGGATGCTACGCCTATCTGTTTGCCAGCCTGATGGAGGCTTCCAAGCAGGCTGGATCCTGCATCAGAGCCGTGTAGCAAGTCTGTTGCCAAGCTCAGGCTGTCATGGATCTGCTCAAAAGAGGAGATGGTGCGTATCTGTTCGGCCAACTCGTCATCCTCCCCTAGCTGGACATTGGCTTTGGAGATTTCATCAACGGCAAATTTCAGGAACTCCGCTTCACGCTCGCTGTCCTGCAAACTCTTCTTGAGCTGTTTCTGCTCCTCTTTGAGAGCCTGACTCCGCCTGAAGAGGTCCTGATACTTCTGTTTATCCTGATGACAGTCGCCAAAAGCATCCAACACCAACAGCTGGTTTGCCGGCGACAGCAGGCTCTGGTGATCACGCTGTGCGCTGATATCCAAAAGCTCTTCTCCCAGTAGCGTCAAGTCGCTGCGTGTGGCAGCTCTACCCTGTATGGATGCACTGGAGCGTCCGTTGATCCTGACATTTCTCGAAAGCAGGAGACAGCCGTCATCGAGGGAGAGGGAATTCTCTGCAAGGTAGTTCGCGATCACAGCAGAGACATTGTCTCCAAGGAAGAAGGTGGCAGAGACTGTTGCAGAGTCACAGCCACTTCTGATGGCCTGTGCATCAGAGCGTTCCCCTAAAAGAAGGGCAAGAGCTCCGAGGATGATGGACTTTCCTGCACCCGTCTCTCCGGTGATGACGCTAAAGCCCTCACCAAAGTCGATGGTTACATCGTCGATGAGGGCGTAGTGATGAATTTCAAGGCGCTCAAGCATGGAGACCTCCTCCTGACCAGTTGAGTTTGTCACGTATTACTTCTATATAGTTACGCCTTTCGCTTGTGACCAGGAGTGCCTTACTTCTCGATTTCTCGACAATAATGACATCTTCTTCTTCCAAGGTGAAGGTTTGTTGTCCGTCGATGGAGAGCATCAGGCCGGTGCGCTGGCCCTTGTGGATGAGGATGGATACCTTTGATTCCCCGCTGATGACTAGGGGGCGATGCGAAAGGGTAAAGGGACAGACAGGGGTTACAACCATGGCCGAGAGGTCCACATCGAGGATGGGCCCCCCTGCCGCGAGGCTATAGCCGGTGGAACCGGTAGGTGTTGCAATGATCAGGCCGTCTGCACGAAAGAAACCGGCATGGGTCTGCCCGATGGAAAGGGACAGGTTGATGACCTTGCTGATACCACTGGAGGTCACTACCATCTCATTAAGACCGTGGCCTGAGAATACCCGCTCGCCAGAACGCATTACTGCAACACGCACCATAAGGCGGCGGCTGATGGAGTTTCGACCCTTGAGGTAGTGATCGATAGCCTCTTCCCACTCATCGACAGATATCTCGGTGATATAGCCGAAGGTTCCCAAATTTATGGCAAGGATGGGGATCCCCAAATCCTGGAGGTACCTTGCACAGTAGAGTACCGTACCGTCCCCACCTAGGCAGATAACCAAGTCAGTCCCATCTTCTACGACGAGGGCATCGTTTTCTTCACAGGTACGAAAAATGGTAGTGAGGATATCCCTCTCACCAAGATAGGCAACTATCTTTTCCGAGAGATCATGGGAGGCTGTCTTTTGCCAATTGGCTATGATGAGCACCTTTTTCAGGGTTCTTTTTTTCATGGCTACTCCTTAGGGTAGATGTGAGATCACTTTCAGCAGCATCTCAACATCACCCTGTTTGAGAAACGGATAGGTTGGAAATGAAATGGCCCTCAGAAGAGAGGGTACAGCATGGGGATAGAGATCAAAACGCTGGTCATGGAGCACGCCCAGACTATCTTCGAAGGTCTTCTGGGCCGATACCTGGTACTTATTGGCAAACTTGATGGCCTCTTCGGCCTTGGAGTCCAAGACCACGCAAAACCCATAGCCATTAGGCTCAAAGTCTATGTTCCCTATGCCAAACAGTTTGTGGGGTGTTTTGAGAAGGGCTTTGCGAAAGAGGTCATAGAACTCCCTGCGTTTGGTCATCTGCAAGGGAAGGTTGGCCAGTTGGATGATACCCAAGGCGGCATTCATATCCGGTAGTTCCTCATAGCGACGTACCTGTACAAAGAGTTCCTTTAAGGGTGAAGCGAAAGCATGGTCGTTGAAGACCAAGGCCGATCCACCCCCGGTTGAGATGATACACTCCTGCTCAAAAGCACAGACGACAAGGTCCCCGAAAGACCCTGCCTTGGCCTCCTCATAGGTACTTTCCAGGCTCTGGCTGATATCCTCTATGACCTTTACCCCCAGCTGGCGATAGTCACAACCATAGGGAATTTGGCACATGGGCTCATGAATGAGTAGGACAGAAGCCCCTTCTGAAACAAGACGGGTTGCTTCGGTAAGGGAGAGGCAGCCATGCTCGGGATCAATATCACCAAGGAGGACTTTCGCTCCAAGGCTCTCGACAGCTACCTCATACACTACAGGGGAGAGTATGCTCACCCCAACACTGCTACCCTGCCCTATGTTACAGAGTTTCAAGGCGGCGATGAGGGCGTCCATGTAACTTCTTAGGACAATTCCTTCCTTTGCACCTACGAGGGAGCAAAACTGCTTGAGAAACTCTTGTGAGCGTTCTCCAGGACCTATCCTTTCGTCTACCATCGTCTGTAGGACAGCATCCATATCCTTGCGAAGTATGGTGGGTTTGTAAAATGGGATCAGTGCCACTTGTTCCTCCTCAACCCAGTATACCCGCTATTGCAGGCTGTTTCCACAGAATATCAAGAAAGAGAAAAGAGAACAGGCTCGAAGGGGTCCAAAACAAGCTACTGTCCGAAAAGAAGGAGTCCTTGCAAAGAGAACCTAGACATACATACATTGGGAAAAAGAGCTACCAGATAAACAAGCGCACTTATCAAGAGTTATGGCTCCCTACCCCAAGCTCACGACAATTTTTCCTCTTGCGTGCCTTGTCTCGGTTTTTTGCAGCGCTTGCAGTGCTTTTCTGAAAGGATATGTCTCTTCAATCACCAGACAGATCTTACCCTCGGCGACATCAGAGACAAAGGAGACAACTGCCTTCTGTGTCTCTGCCTGATGTTGCATCTGGCGCACAGTGATGGAACGTTCTGCAGCTACTTGGTCATCACCGGAAACGGTGATAACCAGGCCTTTGTCCCTAACTATGCCCATGCAATCCCTAACCGTACCGGGTTGGATGGCAAGCGCAGCATGAGATCCTTGAGGCCACCAGCTCTTGATTAGGTTTGGCCAGGTAGGATTCGTGTAGTCGACGGCATGTTCAGAGCCGAGGGCGAGCAAGTGTTGATGATTCTTCTCTGATGCGCTGCCGATAACCCTGATGCCTTTCCTTACGGCGAGTTGGATCACAAGCGTACCGATGGCTCCAGAAGCGCCTGCAACAAACAAAGTGTCGCCTGCCTTGAGGTCGAGTTCCCGCATACACTCGAGCGCTGTCTTTGAGGCGACAGGAATTGCCGCCCCTTCTACAAAACTCATAGAGGGCGGTAGGGTTATGAGGGTGTTTTGGGAGACCGCTACATACTCAGCCCAACATCCACCTTTTGGTTGTAATACGCTGGTAAGGATAACCCGGTCACCAACGGTATAGTCCTTTACATCGTCACCGACTTTCTTGATGATGCCAGAAGCTTCAGTCCCCACTATGTAGGGAAAAACAGCATCACGGGGTATGAAATAGCGCTCTTGCAAGCCTACCC
>CAYSIH010000109.1:0-6146 GCA_964431005.1 uncultured Sphaerochaeta sp.
ATCAAGGGTAAAAAACCCTTTTCTCCCATCGGTTATCCACGAGGCAGCCTTAAGGGCACCGGAGGCAAACCCCTCTCGGGACCGTGCCCGATGGGTAAGTTCAATGGTGTCATCTTGGCTGTCAAAAGTTACTGTGTGAGTTCCAGGGACAAAGCCGCCCCTGGCAGAGGAGACATGAATCTCCCCATCTTCGCGCCTTCGGTGCAAGGTATCGGAGAAGATTGCACTCTTGGAAGGAGTGTTGTCCAACACCATCTGTGAGAGCATCACAGCAGTCCCTGAAGGACTGTCAGTCTTCTGGGCATGATGCATCTCCTGGATAAAGGGGTCATAGAGACCGGTTTTTCCAAAGAGGCGGGAAGCATATTTTGCTACCTGAAAAAAGAGAGCCACCCCAAGGGAGAAGTTTCCGCTGTAGATGATGGAGCACGAGCTCTCATCAATTGCCGCCCTGACTTCATCTACCTGATCATACCACCCGGTGGTCCCGATGACTGCCGGGATACCCAGGCGGGCATAGAGCACTATATTGTCCACTACCACTGATGGGTGGGTAAAATCAATGGCCACGGTACACCCGTTGAGCGTAGAAGCATCAAGGTGTGTATCGGTGACTTCAGGCAGAAGGGCTACCGGATCTATCACAGCAACCACTTCGTAACCAGATTCAAGGGCTGCCCTTCGTATGAGCTTTCCCATTTTTCCATATCCGACTATCGCTACTTTCATGATGCCTCCAACATGAAAGAGCCTAACAGAAAAGCGACAATGTTGTCTATAGTATAACAGAATGTTTTTATTGTAACATTCTTGTTACTTTATCTCTTTTTTTTCCTATCCCGTTTCTTTCTCTCTTCGCTCGCTTTCATAAAATCACCAAAAGTCCCTCCCCCAGTGGGGGTCTCGCTGATTACAGCAGAAGGGGCATTGCTATTGCCCCAAGGACGATCCTCACGCTTCTTTGGCCCTTGGGGGCGACTGTCTCTCTGGTAGGAGAGCTTGCTCGGACGCACAACCTCTATGACGGTCTCCCAGGTGTAGTTCTTCTTCTCTGCCTTGGAGGAAGTGTCATCAGGAAGAGAGAAGCCTTGCATTTCAGGCTTTGCCTTCTTGGGGAGTGCTTTCTTCACCACCAGCTTTTTCTTAGGGGAGGGCACAGCACTCTCCTTAGCCTTGGCAGCGACCTTGACCACAACCTTGACAGGAGCCTCTTGTTCAACATCGAGGAATACCCGTTTCTTGATCTCCTTCTCCTCATACGAGCAGGAGAGTCTCTGGCAGATAAAGTGGTTTTGCCCGATCTCGTCGACAACCTTCATCATGGCACCCTTACAATGGGGACAGGCCTTCGACTCCTTGAACTGAGGCGAGTAGACCTCTCCACTTAAGATGACCTCTTTTACCAGGTCCCGGGTGCTATTCTTGATATCCTCAATGAAGAAGGTGCTATCTTCTTTACCCTCGGCAATATGGGAGAGTCTCTCCTCCCATTTGCCGGTGAGGTGGGCACTGCAAAGCAGATCGGGGGCTAGGCGCACCACTTCCCGACCCTTGGCTGTAGGCACAAGCTCCCTACCCTGCCGATCGATATAGTGGTTTCTGATAAGCTTCTCGATGATGTCTGCACGGGTTGCAGGAGTTCCCAGCCCGTTGCCCAACCGCTTTTTCAGGTTTGCATCCTCAACCAGACGCCCTGCATGCTCCATAGCTGATAGCAACGTCGCCTCAGTATACCGAGAAGGGGCGGCTGTAGTCATGCGCCGGATCTTGGTCGAGCCAACGATCAAATCAGATCCCTCCTTGAGGGAGAGCAGCGAGGCATTGAAAGGCTCATCCTCCTCCATCAGGGCCTCAGCACTGCGCCGTCCTATGAGGCGCGCCACATCACGCCAACCCTGCTGGGTAGGGATGGTAAGGCGACTCTGGAAGCGCGAACCTTCCACCTCGGCTACGAGGGTGGTAGTCCTATAGAGATAGTCGGGACTGAGGACCTCCAAAAACCTCATGACGATGAGTTCCCATAACGACCGTTCATTTTTGGATAGCTTGGTGAGATCGACTTTCTGGTCTGTCGGGATAAGGGCGTGGTGGTCGGTGACCTGCAGGTCCTGGACAAAGCGTTGCTCATCTATCCTAAAGCCATCCTGGACAAAGGAGTCGGCAAGGGAGGCGAAGGGGGTGAGGCTGAGGGAGCGCAACCTCTGAGGGATGGTTGCAACGATATCGCTGGTGATATAGCGGCTGTCAGTCCTTGGATAGGTGACGATCTTGTGCTGTTCGTACAGCCTTTGCAGCGTGTCTAAAGTCTCCTTGGCACTGAAGTTCAAATGGTTGTTCGCATCACGCTGCAGTTCGGTAAGGTCATACGCCAAAGGGGGCTGTTCACTCTTTTCTACTGTTTCCAAACTGGTGACGATCCCTTTTTTACCGACCAGACTCGTCTCCAGGGCTTTGGCTGTCTCTTCGCTCTTGATGCGGATGGTATCATCAGAGGTATAGTGGGAGGCGGAAAATGATCCGAAATCAGCCTTCAGCGTCCAGTAGAACTGCCCGGCAAAGCTTTCGATCTCATCCTCACGGATAGTCATCAGAGCGAGAGTCGGAGTCTGTACCCTACCGGCCGAGAGCTTGGCATCATAGTGACAGGTAAGGGCGCGTGTCACGTTCATCCCCACGTACCAGTCAGCAGCGGCGCGGCTTTCAGCTGCGCTGTAGAGGTTGTCATAGAGTTTGGCATCCTTGAGATTGGCAAACCCTTCACTGATGGCGCTGTCAGTCTGGCTGCTGATCCAAAGCCTCTTTGCTTCCCCTTCATACCCTGCCATCTTCATGATCCAGCGGGCAACCAATTCCCCTTCGCGACCGGCGTCGGTGGCTATGATCACAGAATCGACATCAGGGCGGTTAAGGAGGGACTTCACCACAGCAAACTGATCGGCACTCTGTGGTATGACCTCCTGCTTGAGGGTATTGGGCAACATGGGAAGGTCGCGTAGGGACCACCGCCTGAAGCGGTCACTGTACACTGCCGGCTGTGCCAGCTCAACGAGGTGTCCCAAAGCCCAGGTGACTATATAGGTCGGGCCCTCGATGTACCCCTTATCACGTTTCCAACAGTTCAGCACCCGTGCGAGCTCTCTGGCAACACTCGGTTTTTCAGCTAGGACAACTTTCTTCAATTTGCCTTCCCCCTGGGAAAACTATAGCGGGTTTGGCCCGTTCTCGGCAAGGGAAACAAGCAGGAAAGAGACCGAGGCCAGAAAGAAACGAAAGGGGAAAGCAACAAGTAATTGCTTATAAAAACTATTGCCAATAACAATCATTTGACCTTATCCTCCCTTTTCTGTATGCTCTCCCCTTGTAGACAAGCCCTTACAATACTGGAGTGAAACCATGGCATTCAATTTTTTCAAATATTTTTCGACAAGCCCAAGACAAGATGAGAAACCGGGCGAGAAGACCCTTGTAGTAAAGGGCCAGCGTTGTCCAGAGAACCACCGCTGTCCATCTGTTTCTGCCTGTCCTTTTGGGGCCTTGTCACAAAGTGGGTATCAAGCGCCGGTCATCGACTACGACAAGTGTACAGGCTGTGGAAAATGCACCCGCTACTGCATGCCCAGGGCCCTAGTCATGCAGAGAGGATACAGATGAGCATACCAAAAGACCGCAGAGTCGGCCTTGCCCCCGGCCTGCTGCTCATTACACTGCTATATTTCGGCCTTGGCTTCGTATCCATCCTTTTCGGACTGCTTGCATTCGTATGCATGGGCATCCCTTTTATTCTGCTCGCCAGATATAAGAAAAAGCTCTGGTGCTCCTCCTACTGCCCAAGGGCTTCTCTTTTGATGAAGACGGGGACCACAAGTAAAACAAGAAGGATTCCACTTCAGTTCTCCAACGGAAAGCTGAAAAAGGTGATGCTCTGGTACTTTGGTCTCAACCTGCTTTTCATTACGGGATCAACCATTCAGGTGGCCACCGGCAACATGGCAAGCATGGAGTATGTACGGCTTTTCATTGCCATACCGCTGGCCCCACTTCCTCAACTGCTAGAGGTGTCATCCCCCCCTGCCATCATGCACCTCTCCTACCGGCTCTATTCGATGATGCTCAGTTCAACGCTGCTGGGCATAGCCCTGTCACGGCTCTACCGACCAAGGATCTGGTGTGCCATCTGTCCGGTGGGAACGGTATCCAATGCATTGCTCAGGCGCGAGAAGGGAAGATAACAGCCGTATGTCCCTCAAGTTCCCCCCAAATCCTCGAATCTGATTCGTCACCAGCCATACTAGTGGTGGATGGAAGGGAAATTCTTAGGCTATAGGAGCAAGGACTTTCACCGTTTCGGCCCCAGCAGGATGACAATAAAGCCTGCTATTAACGGGGTAGTGATGAAGGAAAGCAACAGGTAGCCTACATATGACCTGTTACGGTTCCTTGCAGCAGAGGCGACCAGAAAGCTCAAGCCTATCCATATTATGATACCTATGATTTCCATATATCTCCTCCTCAATACAGTATTTTTACTGGATGCGTCTGCCCCCGTCAACCACCTGAAAGGTATCTGTACAACACCCTCTCTTTTTATTATGGTTGCCCTATGCGAGGAGACCTTCCTTACTTTGACTGCAGGGTAAGGTTGCCAAAGTCATCCTAATTTGAAAAAAACAAGAGAGTAAGAAGACTATAATGGAACAATCAACAAACACAGTTGCAACGTACACGGTAAAGGTTCTAAATGGTATGGCACAAGGTCTTTTTGCAAGCCTGATCATTGGCTTGATCATAAAGCAAGTAGGGGCCTACCTGGATTCGCCCACCATCATGCACCTGGGGCAGCTAGCCCAGTACATGATGGGCCCTGCCATTGGTGTTGGCGTTGCCCTTTCAGTCGGAGCCCCTCCTCTTGCGGTATTCGCATCTGCGGTGGTTGGCGCTGTGGGAGCTGGAACCTTCAGCTTTGAGGCGGCCCTTGTCTCCAAGGTAATCATAGGAGAGCCGGTCGGAGCCCTTCTGGCCTCCTTGGTAGGAGCCGAAGTGGGAAAGCGAATAGCTGGCAGGACAAAGGTGGACATCATCCTTATCCCCCTATTTGTCATCCTAGCGGGCTCCATCACAGGGCTTTTCCTATCACCGTTGGTAGCAGCCTTCATGAATGCCATCGGCTCCCTCATTACCCGCCTTACAGCTCTCTATCCGATCCCCATGGGAATTATGGTCTCCATAGTTGTCGGGATGTTGCTCACACTTCCCATAAGCAGTGCTGCAATTTGCATCTCGCTTGGTATCAGCGGACTCGCTGCTGGGGCCGCTACTGTCGGATGTTGTTGTCAGATGATAGGGTTTGCCTGTTCCGGGTATAGGGAAAACGGAGTTGGAGGCCTTATCAGCCAAGGGTTGGGGACCTCCATGATCCAGATGCCTAACATTGTAAAAAATTGGCGTATCTGGATCCCTCCAACGCTCACAGCAGGAATTCTGGGCCCCTTTGCAACTACAATCTTTCAGATGCAAAACAATGCTCCTGGCTCAGGAATGGGAACAAGCGGGCTCGTCGGACAGATAAACACCCTAACAGTAATGGGCGTAGGGTCCTGGTGGAAAATAGGATTGCTCCACTTCCTCCTTCCAGCGATCCTCTCTCTTGTGATATCCCAAGGCCTGAGAAAAAAAGGATGGATCAAGGATGGCGACTACGCTCTTTGAACCATAGATAAGGCCCTCCACCAGAGAGGGCCCTAGGCTACTAGGAAGAGTGACACTCCTTCCTGACTTCGCCAGTTACTACATGATAATCCACAATATGGATTTTGTCAATTATATATTTATCTTATATGGATTTAAAAAATATTTATTCTCTTTATCCAAACCTATCGCATACGGATTTGTCATGGTATACTGATTGGTAAAGGATTTTCGCTTGTTTTTCTTTTTTCCACCTTTGATTTTTTGATGGGTATTTTATGTAAAAGTCCTTATACTTTTTCTTTACTCTGTTTTTACGGGTCTTAAAGAGTCATTTACAACCTAAAAGTACAGGTAATTCTACATTCTTGACTTGATAGGACAGTGAGTATATAGTCAGAAGCAACGAAAACGTATTAAGGAGTCAAGAGTATGGCTTACAAAATCACTGACGCATGTGT
>CAYSIH010000110.1:0-6132 GCA_964431005.1 uncultured Sphaerochaeta sp.
GCCTTTGCCAGAGTAAGGACATCGGGCTTCACATCATAGAGCTGCCAGGCAAAAGGTTTGCCACTTCGCCCCATCCCACACTGCACTTCATCGTAGATGAGAAGCAGGTCATGCTCGTCACAGAGCTCCCTCAACCCTTGAAGAAACTGCTTTGTTGCAGGAACAACCCCACCTTCGCCCTGGATGGGCTCGACCAAAATGGCGCAGGTCTGCTCGTTGATAAGGGCTTTTACACTTTCGAGGTCATTGAATTTGGCATATTTGAACCCTTGGGGAAGGGGATCAAAATGCTGGTGATACTTAGGCTGTCCTGTAGCGGTGACCGAAGCGTAAGTTCTGCCGTGGAAGGAGTCCTTCATCGTGATGACCTCCGTCCTTGTCGGGGTATTCAGGTGACCGAACTTGCGTGACAACTTTAGAGCCGCCTCATTGGCTTCGGCTCCGCTATTGCAGAAAAACACCTTGTCCATCATAGCAAGATTACAGATAGCCTTTGCTGCTTCGATGGCCTTTTCATTGTAATAGAGGTTCGAACAGTGTAGCAGTCCACTTTCCAGGACATCAGTAAGGGCACGGCTAAGGCCCTCATCCCCATACCCCAGGGCATTGACGGCGATGCCTCCAACGAAGTCCAGATACTCTTTGCCGTCTGTTGCAGTTAGGGTACAACCCTTGCCACCAGCGAAAACCACCGGCACCTGGCTGTACGTTTCAAGCAAGTAACTTTTGCCTTGTTCTATCATCTGATGCATATCCATCTATATACTCTCCTCTGTGACCATGGTACCGATACCCTCGGTCGTAAATATCTCAAGCAGGATGGCATGGCTTACCCTGCCATCGAGGACGTGGACACTATCCACCCCCTTCTGTAGTGCATCAAGGCAACACTGGACCTTGGGGATCATCCCCCCTGCTATGGTACCGTCCTTGATGTAGCTAAGCGCTTCCTTTCTTGTAAGGGAACTGAACCGGGTAGAAGGATCATCCTTGTCCTTAAGGATCCCCTCGACATCCGTGAGGAATACCAATTTCTGGGCAGAGAGGGCCCCTGCAACAGCGCTTGCGGCATAGTCGGCGTTGACGTTATAGGTATGGCTTTTTTCATCAACACCCACAGGGGAGAGAACCGGGACAAAACCATTGTCTATCAGGGTATTGAGCAAGGTGGTGTCCACTTTGTCTATCTCACCCACGAACCCCAAGTCCCTTCCCTTCTCATCCTTCTTCTTGGAACAGAGCAGAGTCCGCCCATCTTTGCCGCTAATGCCGACTGAGGGGATGCCCACACTCTGCAGTTGCTCGACAAGACGCTTGCCGATGGAGCCGGAAAGCACCATCTCAGCAACCTTTGCTGTCTCGGCATCGGTAACCCGAAGCCCATCTAAGAACTCTGTCTTTTTGCCTAGCTTTGCCAGCAATGAGCTTATCTCATTACCCCCACCATGCACCACTACGGGCTTCAGTCCGATATACTTGAGCATGGCGATGTCCTGGATGACCAAAGAGCTCAGAGCTTCGTCAACCATGGCAGAACCGCCATATTTTACTACTACCACACTACCGGCAAACCGCCTGATATATGGAATTGCTTCAACCAATACCTCAGCCTTGAGGATTTCATTTTTCATCGTATGCATCATTAGCTTCTGTAATCTCCATTTATGCGCACATACTCATAGGAGAGGTCACACCCCCAAGCAGTGGCGAAACCTGGGCCATCACCTACCTTGGCAAGGACGGCCACCTCCCTCTCCAAGAGGATGGTCTTGGCCATCTTCTCATCAAAGGCTATGGGCTGACCCTCAGAGAGGACCTGTATGCTACCCTTCCCAGACGTAAACGAAAGGCTCACCCCTTCAGGATCAAAGCCGGCACCACTGTAGCCCATCGCACAGAGGATCCTTCCCCAGTTGGCATCACTGCCGAAGAAGGCGGCCTTCACAAGGTTGCTCGATACCACCGAGCGGGCAAGGCTTTGCGCGCTCGCCTTGTCCAGAGCGCCGGTGACCGTCACTTCAATGAACTTTCCCGCTCCTTCCCCATCACGCACTATTGCCTTGGCAAGGGCGGTATGGACAAACAGGAACGCTTCCTTAAAACTATCCCAATAAGGACTTTTCTCATCGATGGTAGGGGTGTTGCTCATTCCATTGGCAAGGACCAGGACAGTGTCGTTGGTGGAGGTGTCGCCATCGACACTGATCATATTATACGAGTCGATAACACTATCCCCAAGAAGGGCCTGCAGGCTCTTCTTGGAGACATTTGCATCGGTGGTAATGAAGCTGAGCATCGTCGCCATGTTGGGGTGGATCATACCCGATCCCTTTGCCATGCCCCCGATACGAACAGCCTTGTCCCCTATCATCACCTCCACGGCCACCTCCTTGGTGAACGTGTCGGTCGTGCAGATGGCCTCGGCCGCCCCTAGGGCAGCCTCCCTGGTTGCCTTAAGGTTTTTTGTTACGTGCTCTATTCCCTTTTCGACGGTCTCCATCGGAAGAGGGACGCCGATGACCCCAGTGGAACAGACTAATACGTCATGCTCTGTTACACTCTGCTTTTTCCCTGTCAGGCTCTGGGCAGTGAGGGTTGCCATCGCTTGCGTATCCTTTTTGCCTTGCTCACCAGTACAGGCATTGGCATTGCCGCTGTTGATAAGGATTGCCCTGACCGTCTTTTGGTTTTTTACAAGAGCTTGGTCCCAAAGCACTGGAGCTGCCTTGACCACATTGGTGGTAAAGGAGCCTGCAAACGTACAGTCCTGTTCACTGACTACCAGTGCAAGGTCCCTCTTTCTTTTCTTCAAGCCACAGGCTATGCCATTGGCAAGAAAGCCCTTGGCTGCGGTTATGCCGCCGTCGATTATATTCATCATCTTCACTTTTCTCCTACAGGGGGTTGACGACACTCGAGGCCAAGCCTGAGTTCTCAGCAAAACCGAACCTGATATTCATGTTCTGCACTGCCTGCCCACCGGCCCCTTTGATGAGGTTGTCTATCGCTCCGATGGCGATGACCCTGTGGGTCCTAGGGTCAACCTTCCAGCCAATGGCTGTGGTGTTGGTATTCTTTACATACCTGGTCTCTGGCAGGGAGGACCCCATCAGGCGGATGAAAGCCTCCTCTGCATACCATTTTGCATACGCTTTACTGACCTCTTCTTCTCCAACCCCATCCTTGAGGTTCGCATAGCAGGTAGAAAGGATCCCCCGGTTCATGGGGGCCAAGTGAGGGGTAAACTGCACAAAGAGATCCTTGTGGGCCAAAAGGGAGAGTTCCTGCTCGATCTCCGGCGTATGACGATGGTCAGCCACCCCATAGGCCTTGAAGGATTCGTTGCATTCACAAAAGAGTGAGGCGGTCCTCTCCACCCTTCCGGCTCCTGTCACTCCACTGACACTGTCGATAATGATCGAGGAGAGGTCTATCAGGCCTCCTGCAACCAGAGGAGCGAGTGTCAGGATGGAGCAGGTGGTATAGCAGCCGGGGTTTGCAATGAGGTTCGTCTTGGCGATCTCTTCCCGTTTGAGTTCAGAAAGCCCATAGACCGCCTGCTTCAGGAGGTCGGGACTGCCATGGTCGCTCTTGTACCACTGGGTATATACAGAAAGATCCTGGAGGCGGTAGTCAGCACCCAAATCGATGATGACACTTTTTTCGAGTATCTCGGCGGTAACTCGTTCGCTTGCCAGACCATGGGGAAGCGCAAGAAAGAGGACCGAACAACGCTTGCTTGCCTCTTCGATATCCTCTTTTTCCAAAATCATGTCACAGCTTCCCTGCATTGAAGGGTAAATGGATGAAAACCTCTTTCCCACATAGGAGTGTGAGCCCAAATAGGCCAGTGAGACGTGGGGGTGCTTTGCAAGAAGAGAGACCAACTGAGCTCCTGCATATCCTGTAGATCCGATGACACCGGCGGTAACCATAGCTTCCTCCAAAGGACAGTTTGGTATAATTATACAGAAATATGCAATCATTACCAGAGTTTATGCATAAACTTTCATTGATATTGTATAAATATGTATTTTTCTTTTCTTATTGTAAAGAGAAATTGCTCAAAGGCCAGATTACCCCTACTTCTACGAGGGGTGTCTCGTATGCAAAATACCAATGGCAACGCCTAAAGCTGTAAAAAGCGAAAGATAGTAGCATCCGGTGACTATCCAACCAATCAACCCCTCAAGGCCAGAAACCACTATTGCAAGCAGAGCAACAGAAGAAGATATGATCAGGGTCGCCGAGACTTTCTGGGAAAAGATGGAACCAAGAATAAGCAGGGCCAACCCGACAAAGGATACAAGAGCATACTCCATCTGCAGCAGGATGCTCCCGTCAACATTTTTGTCCAGTACCGCTTCTATGAGGAAGAAAAGCAGGGGTGTAAGAAGTGAAAATCCTACGAGCAACACCCCTGCTGAGAGGAGGATGGTCCCAGTGTTTTTCATCATACTGCAGCCAACATGGTCTCAACATGTTTGAGCAGCAGGGGGTCAACAGAGAGGGAGCTTGCCTTACGTTCAATCCCAAAGCGCTTGTTTTTCAATAGCTCAGTATAGGCTGAAGCAATATAGGTCACAGCATCGTCAACCTTGATAACCCCGGTATCCAAGACAATGTCATACATGTCTGTATCGTTTGCATTGAAATTGAGATCCGATTGGATGAAGGATGTTCTGACCTGGTCAAACTTGTGCAGCAGAGCCTCACCTTCAAGCCTTTTTAATCCATGCTCTTTCATCTTTCTATCGACACGGAGGGAAAATGGTGCTTGGATACGAACATTCAGCACATCGGCATAGTCCTGCAAAAGGCCGAAACCACCTCGGCCAAGCATTACGACATCACCAACCTTGGCTACAGCCTTCATCGCCTGGATAAGAAAATCTACAGTAGAGGCTCGCTCAAGATCAAAACGCTCCCAGAAGTTTGGTTTGGAATCATACACTTCATCAAAAAAACTGAAGCCGTATTCTCGCATAATTGTGCCAAGTTCCTGCTTGTCCACATACTTGAGCCCGAGCTCTTTAGCTAATTTTTTCCCAATATAGGTTCCTTCACTACCCATCTGACGCGAAATGGTAATAACTCCCATATGCACCTCCTTCGGTGTTGTGTGAACTCATCATGTACAGGGGATGAACCCCTTATCTATAGGGTAAACAGTGAATTAGGTGCTGTCAAGGAAGCGGGTACCTTAGATTCCCATTGATGGTCAACTGAGTGCATCCCAGTTGAAATTGAGGACTTTTTCGACAAATACTTTGGAGAGAGAGGGGTCAAACTGAGTTCCAGCGTGTTCTTGTATCTCTATGGCAGCTTCTTTTGGGGTGACACTTGAACGATAGGTTCTCTCTGCCGTCATGGCATCAAAGGAGTCCACAATGGCCACGATCCTCGACTGCAGGGGTATCTCTATTCCCTTGAGGCCCTTGGGATACCCCTTACCATCATAGCGCTCATGGTGGGCAAGCACATAGGAGGCAAGATTTCCCATATCTTCAACAGAGTGGAGGATGCGGAACCCTATCTCAGAGTGGCGTTTCATCTCGGCCCACTCCTTGTCGGTAAGCTTGCCTTCCTTGTTGAGGATGGTTTCGCTGATGGCAATTTTGCCGATGTCATGCATCAGGCCAAGTAGCTTCATCTCCGATACCTGCCACTCGCTCATGTCGAGGGCGAGGGCAAAGGTTTCACAAAAACTGCTTACACGACGGGAATGCAGCTCTTCACGCTTGTTTTTCTCATGCAGTGTGTTGATGATGGCATAGACTGCTCGCCCGTGCGTATAGGGGGATTCCATGAGCTTACGTGTGTAGACATCCTTTTCAGCATGTTTGATGACCTCGTTGATGTCGTCATCAGAGCTGGTCATCTCATACAAGCCGAAGCTGGCGGAGGTTCGCACTGAACCCATGACCAGCATCTCTGAGATTTGCTCGCGGATACCTTTGATGATGAGCTCAGCTTCCTGCTTCGCCGTATTGAAGAAGACCAGGGCCACCTCATCACCTCCGACTCGTGCAGCATAGTCACCCTCCCTGAGATTTTCCCTGATGATGGAGGCAATCCTTTGCAAGAGTATGTTCCCCTCTTCCCTTCCAAAGGCTTCGTTGATGATCCTCA
>CAYSIH010000111.1:0-6099 GCA_964431005.1 uncultured Sphaerochaeta sp.
AGATTTGAAAATACCACTGGAAGCCAATCCTTCACCGGTATTATGAAATAATACCTTTTTTTCTCCGGCTTCCGAAATCTCAAAAATCAACAGCGATTCGGTCTTGAAAGAAAATATCCCAACCTTTGTAGAAATTTTCGTCCTCAGAGATGAATTTTTTTCCTCCAGCTCCAAAACCTTCCAGCTTTTGGGCTCGATGCCCGTCGTGTTGAACACCGAAGCATTGGTACGATAGGCCAATTCCACCTCCCCATCACCATGGTAGTCCAACTCAGGATACTCCTCAGCAAAGGGGACCAAGGGGAAAATCTTCAAAGGATTGTCAGGCTCCCCAAGGAAGTGACCGAACAACTCCAGGCTCTCACCTCTATCACGCACCTCAAGATGAAGACTCTTGCACTTACCGTCATTGTCGTCGTCGGTGAGGTTCTCCCAAAAATAATGGCCGGTCCAGCTGGTTGTCCTTACCGGGATCTGGGTGGCGTCCAAGGTCACATTTTTGGCAGTCCTGGCAGCTACGATCATCTGATACTCTCGGTTTGATTCCAAGCTATCTTCGTTAGAGCCCAAACGTTGGCTAACAGTCGGAGCCTTTACCCGTTTTATCGGCTGATTATCCAGATACAAATCATACCAAACCGCCCCCTTCACTGCATCCCAAGCAATTTCCATCTGATTAGGATAGCTACTGACAAGCCGAGCTTCCATAGCAAAAAGTGAGGATATTAGCAGGTAAAAATACATAACCATCACTGTGAGCCGTTTCATAAACACCTCATACAAACTCTATCATTCCTGTCATATGCTTGCAAGAGAACAGCAGAGCCAGTAGTATCGACACATGAAAATTCAGATCATATCATGCTGTCTTGAAGAGGGAAACCTCAGTTTCCCCCTTGGAGCGCTCTCAATCCAGACAGCCATAGAACACCACCCCACCCTCAAAAACCTTGCATGTACGCTTGGCGCCTACACACTCGAAGATGATCCAATACAGGCGGCTCGGAAGAGTGCTGACAGTGGGGCAACCCATATCGGGTGTTCTATCTATCTCTGGAACAGAAGCTGGTTCGACCAGTTTGTCCAAAAGCTGAAGAACATAGTTCCTTCTGTGGTCCTTTTTGCCGGAGGCACCGAAGTTACAGCCAATCCCCACAGTTTTGACCTAGATCTGTATGATTTTTTAACCCTCGGTGAGGGCGAAGAGAGTACAACGCAAGCCCTCGCCCAGCTACTTGCTGGTGAGGAGGTACAAGGACAAGGCATCTTGAGCAAAGGCAAGGAGCTCTCCTACGCATTTCCTCTGGACCTCAGGGCCCTTGAATCAGTGTTCCTTTCAGGCAGTGCCGCCGATTTTGTAAAGCCAGGAGCCTCCATCCTCTGGGAGATGACCAGAGGCTGTCCCTTCAGCTGTGCCTTCTGTTTCGAGTCTAAAGGCATACGCTCAGTAAGACACTTCAGTTATGAACGCATCGACGAGGAGCTGGAGTATCTGCTTGCGCATCAGGTTGAGGAGGTGTTTATCTTGGACCCCACCTTCAATATGGACAAAATAAGGACCACTCAGATGCTCTCACTCCTGGTCGAGAAGGCACAGGATATTCACTTTATCTTCGAGTTGAGGGCGGAGCTTCTGGACGAAGAACTAGCAGATCTGTTTGCACAGCTTAACTGTTCTTTACAGATAGGGTTACAAAGCTCCAACCCTGTAGTGCTCAAGGCGATCAACAGACGTTTTAATCCTAGGGTTTTTCAGGAAAAGATAGAGCTGCTGAACAAGCGGGGGATTGTCTTTGGCCTCGACCTTATCATAGGGCTTCCCCACGACTCCGTATCCCTATTTTCGCGCAGCCTCGATTTTGCCGTAGCGTGCAAGCCCAGTAATATAGACATCTTCGCCCTTTCACTGCTACCAGGGACCAAGCTTGCTGATGATGCTGCGAGCCTTGGCATCATACACCAAGAGGATTCGCCCTACACCGTCATAACCACCCCCACCTACACCAAAGAGGATATTGCCAAAGCCCTAAAGCTTAAGGATGCCTGTGACCTGTTCTATACTAAAGGGGAGGCGAGCATGTGGATGCACACCCTCTGTGAAGCAGCCGAGTGTTCCCCAAGCACCCTTTTTTCTTACTTTGCTACCTACACGGACTTTCTCAAAAAGAACAGAAATATTGACCCGACTGAACTGGATATCTATGAACTGCAGGAGCAGTTTGTACGGGACCTATTGAAAAAACTTAACAGACAAAAGTACCAGGGGCCGCTACTCTCCTTTATGGAGCTCCACCAAGGGGTTGCCTTCCTACGAGATACCGGAGAGAGTCCCGTTATTACCATAGGCTATGAGCTTGACGATCTTGCCAAACTTGACTTTATGCACATAGAGAAGTTTGTGGCAAAACATCCCAACCAAAAGCGTCAAGCACTGGGCATTATTGAACATGAAGATGGCTCTATTGGCTTTGTCGAACAAAAACTGTAGTTGTATCTCTTGCTAGCAGGAGAAAAATCACATACATTTATGCAGGAAGGATTACCAGTTGATAAAATACAAACCGATACATATGTTGCTCATCTCTTTGATGCTCCTGATTCTTTTTTCAGCCACTTCTTGTGTAGTGACCGAACAACTCACTTTCAAAGAGAGTGGATACAACAGCTCCACCTTTGCATTCACCGTTGAGGACTTCTTTATCGCAGTCCTTGAGGATTTCAGCGAGTTCGTCCCTGAAGACCAGGATACCTCCCTCATGGACAAGGCCATCGAAGACTTCGATAGGGCTCTGAGGTACAGCAGCACTACAAACAGTGTCAATATTCAAAGCTTGGACAACAATGCCTACAAAGGGTATTTCAATTTTATGGATTTGGACAAGCTCTTCTCCGATCTTGGGGCGGGCAACGACCAGAGCCTACTCAAGCTGCGTAACAATACCCTGACCTTCAGCCTCTCGATGGACAACTATGACCAGCTTGTTCCGGTCATCCCCTTCCTTGCAGACGAGAATTTTGAGGCCTTTGGTCCTGTCTATAACCAGGGCTTAAGTGAAAGTGACTACCTGGAGATGATCAGCTTCATGCTTGGAGAGGAAGGTCCCCCTGCAATTGAGAAGTCCACCATTACCTTGAGAATTGCCACTCCTAAGCCTATCAAGCGCTTTACCAATGGAAAGAAGATAGGCTCTAACCTGTACGAGTTTAGCTTCCCTCTCATCGATTTCCTCTTGCTAGCTGATCCCATAACCTTCTCAGTGAGCTGGTAAGAATAGCAAAGAGGCCGATGCACTTGATACCATCGCTAGGCTAAAGTGGCTAAGCAAACAGAGAAACAGGACACCCCTGATTATATCAAGGGTGCCCTGTTTCTCTGTTGTGTATCACCGTTGCCACCGATTATTATACCAATGACGGCTCAGACAGAAACTTTTTTATAGATTGAACCTGAAGTGCATAATGTCCCCATCCTTGACGAGGTACTCCTTGCCTTCTATACGGAGCTTGCCCGCAGTCTTTACCTTCTGTTCGGTCTTGTAGAAAAAAAGATCCTCACAGTTATAGACCTCGGCCTTGATGAATCCCTTTTCAAAATCAGTGTGGATTACTCCGGCAGCTTGAGGGGCCTTGTAGCCAGAGCGAAATGTCCATGCCCTGTTCTCATCAGATCCTGCAGTAAAAAAGGTGCGCATCCCAAGGGTGTGGTAAGCAAGTCGTACAAGGGCATTCAGGGAAGACTCCTCAAGACCGACAGCTTCCAAGAAATCCTTCTTGTCCTCTTCAGTCTCCAGGGCTGAGATCTCACTCTCGATCTTGCCACAGATGACAATGACTTCTGACCCTTCATCATTGGCTATGGCCCGTACTGTCCGGACAAACTCATTCTCCTCAGTGATGCCGTCCTCATCAACGTTACAGACGTAGATGACAGGCTTGAGGGTGATGAGGTGCAGGTCATGCAACATGGCAAGCTCATCTTCTTCAAGGGCGAGGCTTCGTGCAGCTTTGCCCATTTCCAAGCAATTCTTCACCTTTTCCAGCAGAGGAAGAGTCTTTTCGTTCTCCTTCTGCGCTTCCTTGCCCAACCGACCAAGCTTTGCCTGTTTGGTATAACGGTTACTTACCGTCTCCAAGTCAGCAAGGGCAAGTTCGATGTTGATAGTCTCAATATCACTTGCGGGGTCGATCTTATTGTTTATGTGGACGATATCCCCATCTTCAAAACAACGCACAACATGGGCGATGACCCCCACCTCCCTGATGGAGGCGAGGAACCTGTTGCCCAGGCCCTCCCCTTTGGAGGCTCCGGCTACAAGGCCGGCAATATCGACAAACTCAAAGGTTGCCGGAATGACCCTTTCAGTGGGGATCAGTTCAACAATCTTATCCAGACGTGTATCAGGGACGTTAACGATACCCACATTGGGATCGATAGTACAAAAAGGATAGTTCGCAACTTCGGCAGGAGCTGCCGTCAAAGCGGAGAAAATTGTCGATTTACCGACGTTGGGCAAGCCAACAATACCGCAATTCAAACCCATACATTAACCTCATATATGCTCAGTGGAGCTAGGTGGGCAAGTGTAGCATATATTGACTTCTCTGGTCACCAGCCCTATAGTTAACACTAATGGAAATTGAAACAATCACTGAAAAAGATGATCCCTCCGTAAAGGGAAAACAAATACATGACATCGAAATAGAACGACAGCGGGCAATTCTGCTAGTCCTTGTTCCCGCCTCAGAGGATAGGGTTCATGCCAAACACCGCGCTGAAGAACTACAAGCGCTGGTAAGCACCATGGGACCGCTGACAGCACACACCCTCTTGGTACCGATGAGGGAACCCAACAGTGCAACACTCATCGGCAGCGGAAAGGTTGCAGAGATAAAAACTCTCATAGACACCTACGAAAGCGACCTCATTGTCTTTGACCAGGGCATCAGCCCAAGGGTTCAAAGAAACCTTGAACGGGAGTTGGAGTGCTGTGTAATCGACCGCGATGAAGTAATCCTACAGATTTTTGCTGACAGGGCGGCAACCAAGGAAGCAAGCCTACAAATAGAACTTGCCAGACTTGAGTACTCCCTACCCCGCCTTACGAGGATGTGGACAGGTCTTTCACGCCAGCATGGAGGGGTGAAGGGAACCAGAGGAGGAGGCGAGCAACAGCTGGAACTTGACCGTCGCCAAATCAAGGAGAAGATTGCCTTTCTGAAAGATCAGCTGAAGAAGGTACAACAGCAGCGACAAGTCCAACGATCCCAAAGACAGAACAGCAACGTCCCCCTTGGGGCCATCGTAGGATACACCAACAGTGGAAAATCATCCCTGCTCAATGCCCTCTCACAGGCAGAGGTACTGGTGGAGAACAAGCTCTTCGCTACTCTTGATCCAACAACTCGGGCAGTCAAACTACCCGGAGGGGCTGAGGTCTTACTATCCGATACTGTAGGATTTGTCAGCGACCTCCCACACAACCTTGTGGATTCGTTCAAAAGCACCCTGGAAGAGGCTAAGTTTGCAGACTTCCTCATCATAGTCTGTGATGCTGCACACCCCGATATGATAGGAAGCTACACCACTACAGTAAAAGTATTGGAAGAGCTAGGAGGTGGGGACAAGCCTGCAATAGTCATGATCAACAAGATGGATAGTGTCCATGATGATTTTGCCGTTGCAAGGCTCAAAAGCATGCACAGCCCTACTGTTGAGACCTCTGTATTGAAAGGTGAAGGTCTTGACGATCTCTTGGCACAGATAGGGGAGACGCTACACGCACTCTGCCCCATTACCTACTACCTTATTCCTGAAAGCCGCTATGACCTTATCGCTCACATACGACGAACGGGCCAGGTGCTGAGCATCGATTATCTTGATGAGGGCATATTGGTGGAAACACAGATTCTTGAGCGCTACCAAAGTCCTCTTCTAGAGTTCAAGGTCACAGGCAAGAAATAGAATCCATTCCAAGGACAATAAGCATGTATGCGTACATGTCTATGTTTTATTCATTGTAATATGAATAAAACATAGGTATGCATAATTCAATGAATAATCCTTGTCTTATCCAAAAACGGGTGTATAATAATCTCTAT
>CAYSIH010000112.1:0-6096 GCA_964431005.1 uncultured Sphaerochaeta sp.
AATGCCAAATCCGCGATTTTGCAAATTCAGGGGTCACATTCATATTGTTTAGATATAAGTACTTATATTAGAGATAATTATAATACCTTACCCCCATGCGAATACCCCTCGGGAAAGCCCTCTCCAGCTAAAAGGCCTTCCTGATGCATACCAAAAGCAAAAGCCATCAAGCCCTGTTTCTGTAAAATCTAATCCATCCTAGTTGCCCACCCTTTCTCTTATCAGTATCTTTTTATCAAGAGCCCAAGCTTGACGAATGAATGAAAACAACGTATGAATAGATACACATATATTATTGAGGTACCATGCTAGAATTCCATACACCGTCCGAAGAGGACAGACCCTTTTTTCCTGCAACGAGCAACTATCTTGCGTATGAATATTACTACTCCTATAGCGTAATCTGGGGGGATTCCATCGGTCTCACCCTCTGTAAGACCGACACAGCACTGTATATGCACCTTGCTACCGATGATGTGTTCCTGCTTCCCATCACAGATGACCTGCCCAAGGCAATGGCTGAACTTGAACAGCATTGTAAGGAGAGCGGGCAACGCTTCCAACTGGAGTGTGTCCCATCGAAAGAGGCTAAGGTGCTCAAACAGCTCGGCTATACAGTCGAACATGTCAGAGACCTTGATGACTACCTCTACGAAAGTCAGAAACTCATCAAGCTCAGCGGCAGGAAGCTGCAAAGCAAGCGCAACCATATCTCTCAGTTCGAACGCAAGTACACCTACTCGGTGCGCCCTTTGCGCTCCAGCGAAGAGCGAGACGAGTGCTATAGGATGGCTTCCTCCACCTGGCTGGAAAACCAAGACGAGATAAGTGACGAGATACAGGCCGAACTGGGGGCACTTAAGCGCACCTTTGATAACTGGGACAGCCTAAAGCTGGTAGGGATCCTCATCTGTGTCGACCACCACCTTACAGCCTTTACCATTGGAGAGGTCATCGATGAGAAGCTCGCCATCGTCCACTTTGAAAAGGGAGATACCTCCTATGCCGGCATCTACTCGGTTATCAACCAGCTTTTTTGCTCGATGTACCTCTCAGATGTCCAGTATATCAACAGACAAGAGGATGCGGGGGTCCCAGGCCTGAGAAAGGCCAAGCTCTCCTACAAACCAGACCTTATGGTTGAGAAATTTCGTATAACGAGGGAAAAATGAAGATAGAGCGGGCAACACAAGAAGACTTCGACGAGCTGAAAATGCTCTGGTCGATAGTGTTCCAGGAGGAACCTAAGTTCCTCGAACATTTCTTTGCCCAACGCTTCTTACCCCCCCATATAGTTGTAGCACGCAAAGATGGGGAGATCGTCAGTGCCCTACACGCCCTACCTTCGACCTATATGCAGGACAACAAGGAAAAGAAGTGCTCCTTCATCGTAGGGGCCGCTACCTACGCCTCCCACCGCAAACAGGGCATAATGGGCAAACTGCTGGCGTATACCAAAACAACAACAGAACACCCCATCACCCTCTTTCCTGCTGTAAGGCCCTTCTATGAGGCAAACGGCTACATAACCACCTCCAACATGGAGGAGTACTGGCTTGAGCAACCTGAAAATCTACAAGAAAACAGACCAGAAACTACCCAAACAATACCCTCTTTCACCCACCTTGATACGATCTATCGCGAAGCAACTAAAGAGGGTGGAGCCCTCATGCGCGATAGCCTAGGGTGGGACTTCCTCTTAGATGGGTATCAAACAGTTGCTGTAAAGGGAGCCTATGCCTTCATCAAGGATGGCATAGCAGTCGAGGCGATGGCCATCGACCGTGATGCGGCCAAAAAGCTCATTTCCCTTCTGCAAAACAGAGAGGTTCAACGCTTACGCGTCATCCCAAACTCGCCGTTTGCATCCCTACTTGAAGGTCCCTTTGTCCAGATACCTATGGGTATGAGTACAGACCCTTCCATGAGAGGTGTCTATATAGCGGAGCAGTACTGAGCAGCTATTCTGCTACAGAATTAGGAATTAGGTAGAAGAAGCAGAGACGAGGGCACCTCCTTGGTACCTTCGTCTCTGCTTCTTTTGTTTGTTCTGTTGTTTGTTCTGTTGTGTGTTCTTTCGCTTGTCCTGTTGAACGTTCTCTGTGTCCTGTTTCTTTTGGTTTTTCTGGTTCTACTTTCGTTACTCCACCTTAAACTCCACAGGCATAGACCATGAGTCTCCCTTGTCGTCTGTGACAGCAAGGGTAAAGGAGAGGGTGCTTCCTGAAGGGGAATCGTCAGCGATGACGAACCTAAAGGTGTTGGAGCCACCCCGTATTGCCAAGGGGCTTGTGGTAGAGAACCTGCTGTTGTTGGTTATGTACCTGTTGGCAGTAATCGACGATACGGCCAACTTGGATACCAGCATCGTGACATAGGGGTTATCAGTTTCAAGCGTTGCAACCAAACCCTTCAGATCGATGTTGCCAGCATTGTATAGCGAAAAGCCTACAGCAAGCTGGGTTCGCTTGGGTAGCGCATCACCAGGATAGTATAGAGGTGCTATCTCGGGAATATGCACGCTCTTCCAAATGGGCTCGAACAGTGCACCCTTGCCCTCTACAATGTAGGTCTGCGTATCAGTGAGCAGGGTACGGCTGCCCCTGTCATACCAACCGACAAAAATGGCTGAATCATCGGATGTTGAGGGTGTGGGCACCACCACCTCACTACCTTCAGCGACCCCCTCATAGAGGGTATCGCGACCTTCTGTGACGAAACGTACCCCACTATCCCAAATGGCATAGAGGGTCTGGTTAGTGTAGGGCATCTTGATGGTCTCACCTGCCTTATAGGTCAGTTCATCAGGGGTAAGGCCCCACCCTTTGAGGATTCCTACTTGGCTGCTGTTTGTACGCAGCTGGGTGTAATCTGGCAGGACAACCTCTGATAGGGGTGCCTTCTGTATCTGTTGGCGATAGCTATAGCGGAAATTCTCTCCCTGAGCTGAAAAGTCGAGGGTAAGCAGAGGGTTGTAGGAATCACTTCTCTGATACAACCAGGCGGCATACTCGCCTTTCTTGGGCTCGGCCTCTGCCATGATGCGACCAAGGAGGAGGTTGCTATCTTGTGCCCTCATCCTAAAGGTCTTAAGCTTCTCAAACCTCGCATACGCCTCGTGAAACGAGTCGATATCTCCTTTTCCCCTGGCCTCAAACATGTCTCTGCGTGCCTGCTGGGCATCACGAGCAAGGGCATCATCGAACCTATCATAGGAGTCCTTGATACTCTCCAAGCTCTGGCTCTGGTGGTCTAGAGTATCCATATCCCTGTACAGCCTCTCAGCAGTGGGAGCTGCTACCAACAGGGCAGCACTCACAAAAAGGATAGTGCATATGATAAGTAATATCTTTCTTGTTTTCATGATTTATCTCCTTTCTTCACATATATTCATATACTAAAAAAACTGGAAATCGGCAAGTTTGGCATGTTATTTCTTTAGGGTTATACGCTCCCTGTCAAAGCTGAGCACCCCCTCATCACGTAGGAGGGCCAGAGTTCTGCTCAGGGAGGTCCTTTCGACCCCAAGACGGTGGGCAAGCTCCTTTTTGCTGATGGGCAACCTGATAGTCAGCCCTCCCTGCTTTGCTGCCTCCTCCCTAAGGTACAAGAGCAAGTTCTCCCTCAGGGTCTTTGAACTCAGATTGGTAAGGGCGGTAGAAAGGGCATAGGCCTTGTCAGAGACTAACTGAAGCAGGGTTTCTGTAAAGCGGCTGTTCTCCTTACAGAGATCCAGCACCAAAGCCTTGCTGAGGTGCAGGACCTCTGCATTTCCTTCAGAGACAACAGTCATGGGAAACTGGTTGCTTGAACCAAACAACAAGGTTGCCCCATAGATATCACCCTTCTCCAGGACCTGTGCCTTGAAGAGGCTCCCCTCCTCATCAAGGCTCTGCAGTGATACGCTGCCGTCCAGGATAATATCCAAGCTGGTGCAGACTTCTCCTGAAAGATAGATCATCTGAGCTTTTGCATATCGCTTGATGGTATAGGACTCTTTGCCAAACAGGCGCGAAAGCTCCATTGGGGAAAAAGAAGAGAAAAGCGGAAGGCTCGTAATGCTCTGGTATTGATTAGCCTGCATAGATACTCCAAAGTGTAACATAGGTAACTCTCTAACACCCTATGAGAGAGTATACTACAAATACCACTGCCTAGGAGGCTCTGCATGTTAGAAAAGATTTTCCCCTTTACCATACCCCAGACGAAGGTGATCGAGCAGCTTGTCGGAAATGACGAGGTTATGATCAACCACATCGCCTTGGAGAAAGGCGATACGGTTCCCATCCACTACAGCGACTCGAACGTCTACCTCATCATTGTACAGGGGACCATAACCTTCATATTTGATGAGCAGGAAGCGAACCACCATAAAAAAGGATCAATTGTACAGGTTCCCTTCCACACCAAGATGAACATAAGCAACACCTGCGATGAATTGGGTGAGTTCTTCATTATCAAAGCTCCACACCCCCGCAAATATAAGGAATCCCTCAAGTGAAAAAAGTAACGCAAAGAAGTATTCAAGTCCTGTTCCTCGCCCTCTTTGTAGTGCTGGCAGTAGTGGGTAAGATCCAGATATGGATGGGCATCTTTGTCCTATCAGCTCTGGCTTCGCTCATCTTCTCCAGGTTCTACTGTGGCTGGCTCTGTCCCATAAACACCGTTCTCAGGCCGGTGACATGGGCAAAGAAGAAGCTGCATATCAAGGGTTTCAAGGTACCCAACTTTGTTAAAAAGACCTGGGTAAGGATCTTGATGCTTGCTTTGTTCCTTGGGGTCCTCATCTTTACCCTCAGGACAGGGAAGAAACTTCCTGTCCTTCCTATCTCTGTAGCGTTAGGCTTCGCCCTCACTCTTTTCTTCCCTGAAGAGCTCTGGCACCGATACCTCTGTCCCTATGGCGCCATCCTCAGCCTACCGAGCCGCAACGCAAAGTACGGGATGAAAATTGATGACGAGGCGTGCATCAGTTGCGGCAAGTGCATGAAAGCATGCCCTGCTGTGGCGATAGCCAAGGAAGGGAAGCAGTACAGCATTACAAAGAATGATTGCCTTGTATGCCGCTCTTGTGCAGAGGCCTGCCCCGTTGATGCAATAGCCTACCACAAGTAGGGAGGGTTTGGGGTAAGACCCTTCTCTAGTATCTACTTACCTAGAGAAATGGACCAAGAGAAGGGAGCGTCAATATGGCGCTCCCTCTCCTTGGTCCTAAACTCTAGGTATTTTTACAAGTACTGTCCTTACGGACTATGCGTACCTGTATCTCTACTCAAGTTATTTCTTCTTCTCTTTTTTGAAGCACATGAACCAGTCAAGGCAGTACTGATCATCCTGCTTACTCTCCATGCGTTCCTTGGCAGTTCCACAGGAACCTGCAGGTGGGATAATTACATCTTCGCCTGGTCTCCAGTCTGCTGGGGTTGCGATACCTTCGCTATCGGCCTTCTGCAAAGCCTGCACGATGCGCTTGATCTCATCAAAGTTACGACCAGTTGATGAGGGATAGAACAGGATGGTCCTTACAATGCTTTCGGGGTCAATGATGAAGACGGCCCTGACAGCCTGAGTTGAGGACTGGGACTGTACCATTCCGTACTTGCGGGATACTTCCATCTTGATATCTTCAATGAGGGGGAACTTGACCTGGACATTCTTCATGCCCTTCCATTCGAGCTCCTCAATCTTTCTCAGCCACGCGATGTGGGCAAAAAGGGAGTCGATAGAGAGTCCGACCAGCTCAGTGTTAAGTGCCTTGAATTCATCCGCCATGGATGCAAAGGTCATAAACTCTGTGGTACAGACAGGGGTAAAGTCAGCGGGGTGTGAAAAAAGGATTACCCATTTACCTGCATAGTCAGCGGGGAAATTGATATCACCTTGAGTAGTTACTGCGTGAAAGGCTGGTGCCTTATCTCCGATTAGGGGCAAGCCTGGGCCTGTTTTAATTTCTTCCATTATTTCATCTCCTTACATAATAGATTGTTTTTCTTATAGGCTCATATTAGCATTTTTATTTGATAATAGCAAGTACTAATTAATACTTATTTTTATTAGTGTTTTACTAGGATTTCCCTTTTCTAGTATTGCTACCAT
>CAYSIH010000113.1:0-6071 GCA_964431005.1 uncultured Sphaerochaeta sp.
GGGTTGGTTCAGTTTGTCATCATTGTATTCTCATAATCTCTATTGTCATTTAGGCAAGATACCTGATGAGTCCCAACTTCTTCGCCAGTTCCAGGATGGGAAGTGGCAACAAAGCCAAGCCTAAGACAATGGCATACTGGGGTAGTGTTAGGATGGTAAGGGCAAAGATGTGGGCGACTGGGGGAATGAAGAGCACCACTGCCAACAGCAGAGCTGATACCAGTACAGCCTTGTTCAGTGTCGTGTTGGTAAAGAAGCCTGTCGTGAACAGGGAGTGCTGGCTCCTCATGTTGAAGGCCTGCACCAGTTGCAGGAGGGCAAGGGTGGAGAAGGCCATGGTCCTTCCCACTGTGATGTCAGCACTGTTCTTCCACCCTATGAGGAAAGCAACGAGTGTCAGCAGGGCGAACAGGCTTCCCTGTGCTAATATCTGGAGCGTCAGACCATTGGCGAACAGCCCCTCTGTCTTGCTTTTTGGCTTGTGCTCCATCACATCCGTTTGTATGTCCTCCATACCCAAGGCAATGGCTGGGAGGCTGTCTGTGATGAGGTTTATCCAGAGCAACTGCATGGAGAGTAGCGGTGTTTCCCTGAATATGAGCATGGCAAGAAAGACGGTGAACAACTCTGCAATGTTGGTGGAAAGCAGGTATCCCACCACTTTTCTCAGGTTTGCATAGATGCCCCGCCCTTGTCTGACCGCTTCGACAATGGTGGCGAAATTGTCGTCAGTGAGGGTCATGTCAGCCGCCCCTTTTGCCACTTCAGTTCCGGTGATTCCCATGGCACAGCCGATATCGGCTGCCTTCAGGGCTGGGGCGTCATTGACTCCGTCTCCAGTCATGGCAACCACTTCGCCTCTGGCCTGCCATGCTTTGACGATGCGTATTTTGTCCGAGGGGGAGACTCGCGCATAGACACTGATGGTATGTACGCTCTCTGCAAGACTTTTTTCATCCATTGCAGCCAGAGTCTGCCCATCGATGGCCATTTCCCCGCTAGAGAGGATGCCCAGTTGCTGTGCAATGGCCTTTGCTGTTCCCAGATGGTCCCCTGTTATCATGACCACCTTGATGCCGGCTTTGCTACAGAGCCTGATCGCTTCTTTTGCCTCTTCCCGTGGGGGGTCGATCATTCCGATAAGGCCCATGAAAGTGAGGCCATTTTCCAGTGAGTCGCTATCGAGGGTAGTGGGGATGGACGGAAGTTTCTTGTACGCAACAGCAAGGACACGAAGGGCCTGACCCCCTAAGCTCTCCATCATTGCCTCTGCCTTTGCAAGGTCAATGGTGGTACAACGCGGTGCTATGCTTTCGAAAGCTCCCTTTACTATTACGACCTTCTCTCCATCAATCTGGTTGATGGTGGTCATCATCTTGCGCCCTGAATCAAAGGGGAGGACCTCCAAGCGAGGGTAGTGCAGATTCAGCACCCCTTGGTCCAGACCATTCTTCTTTGCTGCTATGATCAGTGATGTCTCGGTGGGGTCGCCGATGAGAGAGGGCTCCTCTGTAGAGAAATCCACCAGAGCATCACTGCAGAGGGTGGCGTAGCGCAAAAGATTCCGTATAGCCTCTGAATTTTCCTCTGTGATGGGCTCAAGGGAATCCTCTTCTGCTTCATATGCGTGTGTTACTGTCATCCTGTTCTGGGTGAGTGTCCCCGTCTTGTCCGAACAGATGACCGAGGCGCTTCCCAGCGTCTCTACAGCGGGCAGGGTGCGTATGATCGCATTGCTTTTGACCATGCGCTGGACCCCGATGGCTAGGATCACCGTCACTATTGCTGGCAGGCCTTCAGGGATTGCCGAGACTGCAAGGGATACTGCAACAAGAAAAATCTCCCTGATAGCCATATTGTCCAAAAGTCCAATGATGAAGATGACCGTACATGCCAAAATGGCAGCGAGCCCTAACTTTTTTCCTAATGAGGATAGCTTTATTTGCAGAGGGGTCTCACTCTCTTCCTCGGCATCCATGAGCGTGGCAATCTTGCCAATCTCGCTCTCTGATCCTGTTGCTGTGACCACTGCCGTGGCACTGCCTCCAAGGATGGGACACCCGCCATAGACCATGGTAAGCCGGTCACCCAAGGCAGCATCCTCCGCTATAACGGCTTCGCTGTCCTTGTGTACAGGCAAGGACTCTCCGGTAAGGGCAGACTCGTCACACAAAAGATTTGCACTGTTTATGATTCTGGCATCGGAAGGGGGGATGTCCCCAGCTTCCAAGATGATGATATCACCTGTGACCAGTGCCCAGGCTTCGATAACCTCCTCTTTAGCATTGCGAACAACCCTTGCAGGAACAGTAGTGATGCTTTTGAGTGCAGCAAGGGCCTTCTCGGCCTTATTCTCCTGTGCCACACCTAGGATAGCATTGAGGGTGACTATGACTAGGATAAGCAGCGGTTCGAAAAAGCCCGATCCTTCATGCACTGCCAGACCAAAGGAGATGAGTGCAGCTGCGATCAGGATGAGGATCATGGTGTCCTTGAACTGTAGGAAGAAGCGGTAAAGAGTACTCTTCTTCTTTTTCTCCTCTATCTTGTTCGGCCCGTTCGTCTCCAGCCTGTGGGCTGCCTCCTGGGAGGTAAGCCCTGTCCTGGCATCGGTCTTGAGTTCGTTGAGAATGTCGGTGATGGCTTGGTAGTGCGCTTGCATGGCTTTCCTTCTGGGGGCATCTGCTCCATATCTCCAGATTGTTGCACACCTGACAAGCCTTGTGTACCCTGCCATAGGAAAAAGGAGCTAAGCTAAGATAAAAATAGTGTCGCTTGTTATTAGAACTCTTTATACTGAAGACCATGAAGAAGAAAAGAATCCTCATCCCGATGGTACTGATCCTCATAGTTCTGCCTTCGCCCTGGCAAACAAGGAGAGCCGCTATGAAAAGCTGATCCTCTACGCTTCCTATACCGATGAGAAGCACACCCTTAGGGATAAACCTCTACGGGTCCTCTCCATCAGCGGCACCAACGACGGTCTTGCTACCCTAGAGAAGATAGAAAAGGGCAAGACCCTTCTTCCTCCTGATACTGAGTTCCTGCAGATCGAAGGGGGCAACCACACCCAGTTCGCCCTGTATGGAGGAGGAAAACTACAAAAAGGGGATAAGGTGGCAACTCTTCCTGCTATAAAGCAGCAGCAGATGATCATAGATGCTACTGTGGATTTCCTGTTACCTAACCCTACAGATGCAAGCATGGGAAAAATCCCTACCGTTGCATGCCCTTATTAATACAAGGTCGCATACTTATTTGTCGTAAACTATATTTTTCTCGCTTCCCGTGGTATTGTTTTTATATGGCAGAGAAATGAGTCATCATCGTAACTTTTCGCTTTGCCCTCATTTTTCTGAGAGGGGTGGATTAGTGTGAGACTACATAGAAAAGACCTTGTAACCATAGCCAAGCGGACTCTGTATTTTGTTGTGCCCTTGGTTGTCTTATTTCTCATACTGTTCTCTTCCTATGAAAAAACTATAGAGCATCAGGCTACCCTCCTTCTTCAGACTGAGCAGGAGAAGGGTAATGCAATTATAGCAACCCAACTCGAAGCTGTTTTTTCCCAGTATGTTTCTGACCTTCTGCTGGTATTCGACTCTTCTGAGTTCAATCGGTATATCCAGGACCCGAAGGAGTACAACCGTTCTGAACTTGAGCAGCTTTTTCTGCGCATTGCCAACAAGAAGTCCTACATAAACCATATCCGTCTCCTTGATGCTACAGGGATGGAAAGTATTAAGATTGAGCATTTCCCTAATACCCCTGCAGTGCCCTCTGCCACCTCTGATCTGAAAAATCGCAAAGAAGACAAGGTCTTTGCCTTTGGGAAGACCCATGATGCCAACACCCTGTATGTTTCACCAATAGGACTGGAGAGTCGGCAAAGCCTTGAAGATATCCTTACCGGACCAGCTATGGTGCTTGGCCTTCCTGCTTATGCTCATGAAAAGTTTTTTGGAGTGGTTATCATCGATTACGATGCGTGCTTCCTTCTCTCTTTCCTGCGTGACTACCAACAGGCCATGACAAAGAATATCATCTTTGGCTTGGTGTCGAATCAGGGGGACTGGTTACATCGGGGTGGTCAGCTTTGTTCTGAGTTTCTGCAAGAAGATCAAGGACGCCCGTCCTTGTTCCTAGAGGCTCCGGCTATGAAAGACCATATGCTTTCTGTTGACTCGGGGTTCTATATCTCTGATGAAAAGTCCTATGGGTACCAGGCTGTCAATCCTTCTTCAACCCAGGACCTGTCCTGGTATCCTGATGAAGGGAGGCTCTGGAGTGTTGTCAGCTACTACATTCTTGCCGAATTGCCCTTGCTGAGTCAGACTCTGCTGTTGCAACACCCCTTGCTAAAGTGGGCTTTTGCATTCCTCCTATTCCTATCAGGTTTGGTATTTGTGGTTTTCTTGGAACTTCGTAGGGCTGACCTGTTACAGCTACAGGTAAGCTCCCTCATCTCTGAATATTCAGGTAATGGGATTCTTGTCATCGATGAGCATAATCGTATTGTATTCTGTAACCATGCCTTTGAGGTCCTATGTGGATATTCGCAGGCTGAATTGATAGGTAAGGATACAAAAAAGGTCTTGCCTTGTATCAGATCCTCTGCAGACAAAGAGCTAAGCGAAAGTGGGGCAACGGTCAGCGGGCCAATATGGATACGGCACAAAAATGGCAACGAGTACCTGACCAATCGTACACAGACCCGAGCAAAAATAACTATGAGAAAGGATGCGTATACGGTTGAGGTCTTTCTTAGCTCTTCTTGGAGCGTATCTGATTTTATTTCTTATGTCAGTGAAAATCATGTGGAGCTTCCTTCCACTTTATTTGCAGGCTATGAAGAAAGCTCGAAGACCAGCTATTTACTGCTGATCCAGCTCCAGGGGGAACGGGATTTGCACTACTCTCTCATCGAAGAGAGTTCCTTCTCCATTGCCTTGAGTCTTTTCATCTCCTCAATGCTCGGGCAATCTGAACCTGTATACGCTTTCTCTGCTGATACCTATGTGATTCTCATGCACGAAGATGACAAGAGTCGAGTGCAGCCACGGATACACAACCTGCTGTTAGGGATAGAGAAGCAGTGTGCTTCTTTATCGACATTTGTGCATAATCAAGTGAAATGTGGGTATTCACAATATTCGGGAGGAGAGGTCTTTATCCCAACGCTTTTGGAGCAAGCTTCCATGGCAACCAAGATGATAGAGGATTCTCTCAAATGTACATGCTTGCTATTCGAGGAAATGGTGCATATGCAGTATTTGCGCAAACAAGCCATCCTAGCTGAAATTCCAGAAGCGTTTAGCTCTTCTTCCCTTTCGTTGCATTATCAGGCCCAGGTAGAGGTAAAGAGTGACAAGATTCTTGGAGCTGAGGCCTTGATACGGTGGATTCACCCTGAACTTGGCTTCATCGCTCCTGATGAATTCATCCCCCTTATGGAAAAGCAGCAAATCATCTCAATGTTGGGCGAGTATGTGATTCGGGCGGCTGTCGCTTTCCTTAAGACCAACCAAGAGTTCATTCGATCAGTGGAGCCCAACTTCACCCTAGCCATAAATCTCAGTGCCGAGGAGTTTTCAAACCAGGACCTTATCGACTTGATAGGCGATGAGTTGCAACACCAGGGGGTCGATCCCTCCTTGCTTACTGTTGAGCTGACAGAACGTACTGCAGTAGAGAGTCTACATACTACTGGCATGATCATGGATAGGCTTCAGAAATCTGGTGTAGGGATCGCCATTGATGACTTTGGCACTGGTTTCTCTTCTCTTTCTTATCTCTTGGACTTCTCTCTGAACAAGATCAAGATTGACCGCTCATTTATAGCCAACTATCCTGATTCTGATGCCGTCATCATCTATAAGACAGTGCTGATGCTTGCCAAGGAGCTGGGCATTACTGTTGTAGCTGAAGGGGTTGAAACCCAAGAGCAGTTGAATTTTCTCAAACAGATCGAGTGCAACCAGTATCAGGGGTATCTTTTTTCCAAGGCTGTGCCGGAAGCTGAATTCCTGGGACAGTTGGAGAGACAGGGCAAAGCAAGCAAGGAGTAGCTT
>CAYSIH010000114.1:0-6063 GCA_964431005.1 uncultured Sphaerochaeta sp.
GCGCCTGCTTTGGGAGCAGGAAATCGAAGGTTCGAGTCCTTTCGCTCCGACTAGTGAAGACTTCATACAGAAGACAAAAAAAGGTAATGTGTTTGGAAACAAACAGATTGCTTTTTTTTTCAACTTTTTCTCCCACTAGCACCTCAAGCTAGCGTGTCATCTGTATTGCCTAGAGGCTACGGCTCCTTCTTTATGAACAAACAATCAGGATCAATACCTGGTATCAAAGAAAACATCACCAGAAGGTTACCAAACGACAGAAGACGACCCGTTTTGGGGTCGCCTTCCTATATATATTGATCAGACTGCGTCTGTCTGTTATGCAACACTTTTGGGTGAGAGCACTTTTGCCATGAGGCGCCCAAGTGCCTTACCGAAGTTAGCATCATAGCTGAGAACAGCATCATAGACGCTTACTTCCTTACCATTCGCCAAGCTCAGGTAGTAGTGGTGGTCACAGATTTCAAAGAACACATCGGCCCTTCTTCTTCCGCGGAAACTCAACTGAGTTGTCCAGTTCTCCATAACCTGACTGATCGGCTGGTATATATTGCTTAGCCATGAGAAGGTTGCCTCATCCCAGGTAATGTTGATATTCAAATCCTTCCCTAAGAAGTATCGGTGTCCTTCTATATGTGACTCAAGTCTATCATAATCTGACTGCAGGAACATGTCGGTGTCCTTAATCAAAAATTCAATACTTTCTCTTTTGTTATTATCATTGTTTCTCATTGTAATGCTCCTTTTAAGTTCTTCAATTTATATATATATTATACCAACTATACGCTCCTTGTACAAGCAACTAAGCCAGTATGATATAGCATAGTTCCGACCTCTTTTTGCATTTTACAGTCTTTTATTTTTCATGATAGTACATTTTTTGCATTCTTATTACAGTTTGGTCATTAAGAAAAAGCCCTCTCTTCAAAAACTGAAGAGAGGGCAAAAACACTAGAAAGGAGACGAAATTAGTGTTTGTTGAATAGGGCGCCTACTGCATCCCAGTCAACAACTTCCCAAAAAGCTTTTACATAATCACCTCGGAGGTTCTTATATTTAAGGTAGTACGCATGTTCCCACACATCGATTCCAAGAATCGGAGTATGGCCCTTTTTGTCCATCAGGGGATTATCCTGATTCGGAGAGGAAGAGACGATGAGTTTGCCATCTTTGTCAACTGACAGGAAGGCCCATCCTGACCCAAACCGAGATATGGCAGCCTTGCCCATTGCATCCTTCAAGGAATCGAGACTCCCGAAATCTTTTTTGATTTTCTCATCCAGCTTTCCGGTAGGTTTCTTACCCCCGTCAGGGGCTATGGTTGAGAAATACAGGTTATGGTTATAAAAGCCTCCCCCATTGTTGCGAATGGTTGTGCGAAGATTGTCATCAGCGATGGAATCCAAATTTCCGAGGACCTGTTCTATGGATTTATTTGCCAAGGAAGGATCTTTTTCAATGGCAGCATTAAGGTTGTTTGTGTAGCCTGCATGATGTTTAGTGTAGTGTGTTTCCATGGTAAGTTTGTCAATGTGTGGTTCTAGCTTACCAAAATCATATGGTAGTGTGTATTGTTTAAACATAGTGAAACCTCCAAGTTTCTTAATTCCTAGTTATATACTAGGTTAGACATAGTATACTCATAAACCCTTTACCTGACAAGCCCTACTAAGGGGTTTGGCACAACCTTATTGAAAGCACTTTAAAATATTCTAGTCTGTTGTTTATAAAATCCCTGTACCATCTTTACCTTTTTCCTGAATTGGGATATTGTTGCACCGTTACAACACGCGCCAATAGCTCAGTTGGATAGAGCAACTGCCTTCTAAGCAGTAGGTCGTAGGTTCGATTCCTACTTGGCGTAGTACAAGTCCCCCATAAACCTAGTTTTATGGGGGACTTTTATATCACCTTGATCAAGTGCGAGAATATATCTTTCTATACATCTGTCAGGGGCACTGTACATACTGGACAGCAGATACATAAACAACGCTCTTTCAAAGGCCGTTGACCTCTTACATCCTCCCTTCTATTAGCAATTATTCATCAACTCTGTGTTATATTTGGATTATACAAAAAATCATATTCGGGCTAGTATCAGGGTATACAACTCCAATAGTTTTTTTGCAAAAACCGTGCTACTCTAAAGCCGTACCATTATTGAGGAGGAAACATATGAAAGCTACTGTTGATCGTGACGAGTGTATTGGATGTGAGCTTTGCGTTACACTATCTCCTGAAGTGTTCGAAATGGATGATACTCAGATCGCAAAGGTAATTGCCGATCCAGTCCCTTCCGATGCTGAAGAGAGTGCAAGGGATGCACAAGAGAACTGTCCTACTGGTGCTATAAGCATAGAAGAATAAAAAGAGTTTGATGGATATAATCAGTGTCTCCCAACGATAGCATCCTGGTCAGCCATGGATGCTATCTGATCTTATCTCCCATGTAGTCCAGCGCTTAGCTTTTCAAAGTGGAGTACATCCTCATACAGAATCGACTTGCCTTCACAGACAGGACCTTCTTCTTTTCCGGCAAGGGCTCACCCATCTTGCGAGAAAGCCCTCCTCCCTACCGCTATAGTCTTTCCACTCCTATACAGAACCCTTGTCCTTTGCTCTATTTGGAGAAACATAGCTAACGTTTGTTTATGGGTTATTTGCAGTACTAGCCTTATATTTTGATATAAATTAAGGTTTTATTATATTTTCTAGATACAGGGTCCATTTACAAAACCCTTGACAGTACCTGTAAAATATTCGATAGTCGCAAGTATGTCGTGAAGGCCCAGAGGACATGTTTTTCTGGAAGATTTATGCCTGAAACGAATGGAGGGAATGGAAAAGATTGAAAGGTGTTGAAATTACAGTTGGACAGGTCTCCAGAGCTTACGGATCATTCAAAGCACTCGATGATGTGAGTGTTAAGATAAAGAAAGGTGAGTTCTTCTCCCTTTTGGGACCATCAGGATGTGGCAAGACCACACTGCTCAGGATTATTGCAGGGTTTGACTACCCCGATAATGGAACTGTAGAGTTCGACGGAAAGGACATCTTGCCTTTTCCTCCGGATAAACGGCAATCGAACACTGTCTTCCAGACCTATGCCCTCTTCCCTCATCTTACGGTCTACGAAAATGTCGCTTTCCCCTTACGCCTCAGGCGTGTGGAAAAGGACGAGCTCGACCGTAGGGTGCGTGAGTATGTCCGTCTGGTCCAATTGGAAGAACACATAGACAAGAAACCATCCATGCTCAGCGGCGGACAGAAACAGCGCGTTGCCATTGCAAGAGCCCTCATCAACGAGCCTAGCGTGCTGCTCCTAGATGAACCACTGTCAGCCCTTGATGCAAAGCTAAGACAGAACCTGCTCATCGAACTGGACGTGATCCACGATAAGGTCGGCATTACCTTTGTCTATGTGACCCACGACCAGAGTGAAGCCCTCTCTGTCTCTGACCGCATCGCAGTCATGAACAAGGGCAAGATTCTGCAGATCGGCACCCCTTACGAAATCTATGAAGCACCTGCTACCCGCTTTGTCGCCCAGTTTATCGGCGAGTCCAATGTATTCCCCTGCAAAGTCCTCACATGTGAGCCCTTTGAAGATGAGTACATGCTCACCGTCGACGTGCCATCCCTCGGGGACGTGGTCACTGTCACTGACTACGATCCATTGGAAATTGGATCGGAGGTGGACTTTACCGTCAGACCTGAGAAGATCAGGGTTACGACAAATCCTCCCAAATCAACAAACAAGCACTTGAACACCTACAAAGGTGTTGTGGATGAGCCTGTTTACTCCGGCTTCCAGTCAAAATTCTACATCAGCCTCGATAATGAAGATAAGACCACTATCAAGGTATTCAAGCAGCACACAGCTTTCCTTGACGAAGGGCCTGAGATAGAGTGGCGTGATACCGTCTATGTAAGCTGGACAGCCGCCGACGGCTATCTGGTAAAGGTAACAGACCGATGAAGAAGGTATTGAAACCCAGGGAGCGTGAACAACTCTTAGGGACAGCCTACGCCTTCCCCATGGGAATCTGGTTTACCCTCTTCTTCACAATTCCCCTAGCGATTATCATTCTCTACAGTTTCCTCAAACGAGGACTCTATGGAGGGGTCGAGTGGGAGTTTACCCTCACTGCCTATAAGCAGATGTTCAACCCCAGTTTTGCAAAAGTGGTGGTCCGTACCCTATGGATCAGCATCATTGCAACCTTAGTGAGCATCCTCATAGCGATACCCTGTGGGTATGCTATGGCTAAGAGCAAAAACCAGACCTTTTTACTGTTTCTTATCATCATACCTTTCTGGACGAATTCGCTTATCCGCATCTATGCATGGATATCCATCCTCGCCACAGAGGGCTTCATCAATTCCCTTCTGATAAAGATGGGCATCCTCACCGAAGGGGTGCAGCTCATCTACAACAATGGGGCTGTGGTGCTGGTCCTGATTTATATGTACCTCCCTTTTGCCATCCTTCCCCTCTTCACCACCATAGACAAATTTGACTTTGCCCTGCTTGACGCTGCCCGCGACCTTGGGGCGACGAAGTTACAGGCAATAGTAAAGGTAATGTTCCCCAACATAAAAAGCGGATTGAGCACAGCCTTCATCTTTACCTTCATCCCCATATTTGGTGCCTATACCGTCCCGTTGCTTGTTGGAGGAAAGGATTCGACCATGATAGGAAATATCATCGTCGACCAGGTATCCAAGACCCGCAACTGGCCTTTGGCCTCCGCCTTCTCCATGGTGCTTACCCTCATCTCCCTCGTAGGGGTGTTCTGGATGCTCTATAATGGCAAACGTGAACAACAACAGACAAAGAAAACCACCCAGCAATCCCTCGAGCTGAACATCCGCAAGCACCACTCGCGTAAGGGGGCAAAATGAACAAGCACCGCTATAACAAGCAGGGCAGGCTCACCTTCTCCAACAGCATGCTCTACCTGACTATCATCTTCCTGTTCGTCCCCCTCTTTGTGGTTGTCTTCTTCTCATTCAACCACTCCAAGGGGATGCAGTGGAGCCACGCCTCACTCATATGGTATAAGAAGCTGATCTTTGAAAGCCCTTCTTTGTGGACAGCCTTCAAGAACAGCCTCATCATCGCCCTGACCAGTAGCATAACTGCCACCTTCCTAGGGACGCTGGCTGCCATCGGCATCAAGTGGTACCGGTTCAAAGGGAAAAACTACATCACAACCATAAGCTACCTGCCTATGGTCCTGCCTGAGGTCATCATAGGTATCTCCATGCTCATTTTCTTCTCTGCGGTAAAGGTCCGCTTGGGCATGTTTACCATCTTTGCCGCCCATACTACCTTTAACCTCCCCTTTGTCTTCATGATGGTTTCTGCTCGCTTGGATGAGTTTGACTACTCAACAGTGGAAGCAGCGAGGGACCTTGGGGCCAACGAGAGCCAGACCTTGCGCAAGGTAATCATCCCCACCATTGTGCCGGGGATACTTTCAGGATTCTTAATGTGCATCACCATGTCCCTTGAGGACTTTGTCATCACATTCTTTGTTTCAGGGCCCGGTTCGGGTACCCTGCCCCTCTATGTCTACTCGATGATTCGCTATGGTGTATCGCCGGTAATCAATGCACTGACCTTTGTCATGATATTGGGTACCATGGTCATAGCCTTCACATTTAGACGATTTCTTAAAACTGTGGCTGCAAGCAGCTAAGGTTCGGAGGCAACTACACGTTCAGGAGGTGCGTTTTGCACAAATTATCGAAACTCTTCATCATCAGCCTTGTGGCTATCACCGCTGTATTCTTTACCGGATGCAATAAGGACTCTGACAGAAGCGGCAAGCTTTACCTCTACAACTGGACGTATTACACTCCCGAATCCCTTGTCAAAAAGTTTGAGAAAGAGACGGGTGTAAAAGTGATCATCGACAACTTCGCCTCAAACGAGGAGATGTTTGCCAAAGTCATGGCTGGAGGTAACAAAGGCTATGACATCATCTTCCCCTCCTCTGACTACACCTCCATCATGATCAAGCTGGACAAGGTCGAAAAACTCGACCATAGCAAACT
>CAYSIH010000115.1:0-6017 GCA_964431005.1 uncultured Sphaerochaeta sp.
CTATGGAGACGCTCCTTTCTCAGGGAAAGAAAAGACAGCGTGTCAGGAATCCTAAAGAGGTTGCTGAAACAAAAACAAAGAAGCCTTTCGTCTGGGGAGATGAGAGATGAACACCATAGCTGAAGTGAGGCTCTGGGATACTCGCATTGGTGCTGTACAGCTGGTTCCAGAACAAAACCTTGGGGTTTTCCAGTTTGACAAGGATTTTCTAGGAAGCAATATTGAAGTCTCCCCTCTCAAGATGCCCTTGGCTGCAAAGCCCTACTCCTTTCCAGAATTATCCAAAGCGACCTTTCATGGACTACCAGGTCTTTTGGCTGACAGCCTGCCCGACTCCTTTGGCAATGCCGTCATCCAGGCATGGCTAGCCCAACAGGGAGTACACGAGTCAGAGTTCAACGCCATCGACAGGCTCTGCTACACGGGAACTAGGGGCATGGGTGCCCTGGAATACTATCCCCTCATGGAAGCTGACCAGAGCTCTTCACTGCTGCATGTTGAGCGCTTGGTCGATCTTGCCTCCCAGGTGCTAGAAAGACGAAAATCCGTTTCGACCTTTCTTGACCCCGATGACATTGACAGTAAGGCCTTCAAACAAATATTGCAGGTGGGGTCCTCTGCCGGCGGGGCAAGGGCAAAAGCTGTTATCGCCTTCAATCCTACAACCCACGAGACCCGATCAGGGCAGGTATTAGCACCGGAAGGTTTTGAGTACTGGCTATTGAAGTTTGACGGCATAACGGGCAATGGCGATAAGGATGTTTCAGACAACAAAGGCTTCACCCTAATCGAATATGCCTATCATCTGCTAGCCAAAGCTTGCAACATCACTATGGCCGATTGTCGTCTGTTCTCAGAGAATGGAAGGGATCACTTCATGACCAAAAGGTTTGACCGTCTGGATGATGGGCAGAAGATCCATATGCAAAGCTTGGGCTCCTTGGCACATTTTGATTACAACCTGCCTGATGCCTATAGCTATGAACAGGCTTTTCAGGTGATGAATCATCTGGGAATAGGCCAAAAAAGCGTAGAACAGCTATTTCGAAGAATGGTTTTCAATATTGTAGCCAGAAATCAGGATGACCATGTGAAGAATATCTCCTTTCTTATGGATAGGCAGGGAATATGGAGCCTAGCCCCTGCATATGACCTTACCTACAGTTATAGGGCAAGCAGCAGATGGGTTTCCCAGCACCAGATGAGCATGCAGGGCAAAAGGGATCATTTCACCCTTGAGGACTTCAAAGAGTGTGGGAAACGGGTAAATCTTGTCAGAGGCCGCGCAGAAGGCATCGTTGAAGAGGTATGCCAAGGGGTGAAAGGCTGGAAGCAAACTGCATCAGAGGTGGGTATAGAGGAAGAAGTCATAGAGTCAATCTATACTCAATTCCGTTTCTTTTAAAGAATCATATATGAAACTTTAGAGCCAATTAACCCAATAAGTATTCATATATAACTATTTATACTAAGACTAGTCCGTATAGTATTTCAAAAGGTCAATCAAGTGATGGTATCCCTCTACAAATGGATCAGGATATAGCAGGGACTACCCTTCCAAGCCAATACAAGCATTCCTGTTTAAGCTACAGGTCCATTGGCTACAACTTCTTAGATCACAGAAGCTGGTATACAAAAACTCTCCCTTATACTACTATATTGCTATGTTTGACTGTAAACTCATTTGTACCGATATAGACGGTACGTTGCTTGATACTAACCATCAGATAACCGCTGAAAATAAGCGTGTAATCGCCAAAGCTTACCAAAAGGGCATCACTATTGCCTTGGTAAGCGGACGAAAAGCCTCAAGTCTTGTAGTGCTTCAGAAGGAGTTGGGCATTCATGGCCCCCTTGGCTGCTATAGTGGCGCCCTTGTTGTTGATGAGGGGAAAACCCTTGCTTCCCACCCTATCTCCTGGGAAAACATACAGCGGGTGCTCGCCTTTGTGCAGGGCAGGGGCCTTGAGTCCTTTATCTACACTGACAGGCGCTGGTATGTACATAAGGAAAACCCTTGGATGGCCTTTGAAACTTCTGTCTCCAAGACAGAGGGAAAGGTGGTCCCTTTTGATGAGTTGCCTGAGCACTGCACCAATAATGGGGAACTGCCCTACAAGATGTTGTGCATGAACGAAGATCCTCTGGTCGTTCAGAATATGGAAATACTGTTACGGGAAAAATTCTCTTCTGTCTTGAACATCTACCTCTCCGGTCCCAGATACTTGGAGATTTCAGCAAAGGATGTCGATAAGGGCCATGCCCTTGAGGCCATTTGTGAAGCCTATGGCTATGAGACTAGCCAGGCAATGGCCATTGGGGACTACTTCAATGACCTGGGGATGTTGAAAATTGCAGGCTACTCGGTAGCAATGGCAAATGCCCCTGACGAAATAAAGCGCCATGCCCATGCAATTACCGCATCCAACAATGAAGATGGGTTGGCAAAGGCTATTGAGGCCATCCTATGAAATGGCGGGTGGAGAATCCACTCGCCATGTACAAAGGGCTTAACCCGCCGGTCTACGTCCTTTTCATAGCCACCATGATCAATGGGGTGGGCATCTTTGTCTACCCGTTCCTCGCCCTCTATCTGACCCAACGGCTAGGCTACTCAGCCCTGAAGGCGGGGACCTTCATGACCATTGCATCGACGCTGTATGTCCCGGGCTCCTTCATAGGCAGCAAGCTTGCTGACAAGATAGGGAGAAAGCCCGTGATGGTCGCCTCCCAGCTGCTTATGGACGCGTGCTTCATTCTCTGCGGGTTTTGGGAAGGCAGTTCGGTCATTCCCTTGTTGATCCTCCTCGGTCTTTTCTTCGATGGGGCGACAGACCCGGCGAGGGAAGCCCTCAAGACTGACGTTACCACCATAGAGGACCGCCAGGTCTCCTTCTCCCTGCTCTATCTGGGGCATAACCTTGGCTACGCCTTCGGTCCTGTCATCGCAGGGTACCTCTTCTATGCAAATCCCAAATGGCTGTTTTGGGGTAATGCCTTGGCAGGCATTCTCTCTACCCTGCTGGTAATGTGGAAGATTAAGGAGACCAAGCCATCCAAGGAACTGCTCAAAGCAAGTATGGATTGGAAAACTACCGAGAAAGGAGAAGAGGGCGGCATCATCAAAGCCCTGCTTACCAGGCCGAAACTTCTTTTTTTCGCTTTCTTCATCACATTTTTCAGCTACGCCTACAGCCAGACACTTTTCGCCCTACCCCTACTGACCACCGATCTGTTTGGACTAGAAGGTGCTCCCCTGTATGGCAAGATGATGGCACTCAATGGGATAGTGGTGGTCCTCTTTACCCCCCTGCTTGTAAGCAAGCTCAGAAGATTCCACCCCCTTGCAAACACAGTCCTTTCAGGACTGCTGTATGCAGTGGCATTCTTCTTGTTTGCCTTTGCCAAGCTTCCCTTGATATTTTTGGCCCTGACCGCTGTATTTACTTTAGGGGAGATCATATCGGCAACCAACGAACACTTCTATGTGGCCAACAACACCCCCATCAGCCACAGGGCACGCTTCAGTGCCATCCTGCCCATCATCATGGGAACAGGACATGCAGTGGCTCCCCTGATAGGAGGTGCCATCATAGAGTCTCACAGCATGAACCTGCTTTGGATCAGCACAGGAGCTTCTGCAATGGTAGGGAGCCTGGGAGTATTTGGGATTTATCTGTATGAGAAACAAAAAGAAAAGCAGCATCTGTAAGGATAAAAAACAAGCGTGTAAGGAGAACCTACGCACTATCAATGCAAAGCCACCCTTTCTGGGTAGCAATCCTTAGATCAGATCAGTACCCAAATATGACTGGATCGCTGTCACCAACTGTTTTTGATACATCTTCAATGATCAGATCATCCCCAACCAATGCAAGAAATGCATCGGAGGGCATGGGCACTGAAAAATAGAAGCCTTGGAAACGATCGATACCTATTTGTCGGACCATGTCCAACGCTTCCTCCGTCTCCACACCTTCTGCTACAAGGACTTTATCCATCTTGTGCAGCATGGCAGTCAGCAGGGTAAGCATTTTAGGGGTTTTTGTTGACCGTTGGATGAGGGATGCATCAATCTTTACGAACCGATACGGCAAATCCATCAAGGCCTGTACGTTTGAATATCCTGAACCAAAATCATCCAGACCAAAGGATATGTTTAGCAGTGAAAGCTCCCCCATCACATCAGCTACGGCTTCATATGATTGCAGAACGACGGATTCGGTTATTTCAAAGCTAATCCTTTTGGGATCGATCCCTTCTCCCTTGATAATTTTCAAGAGGTCTTTCCCAATGGTCTTTGATTCAAAGTCCTTCCCGGAGAGATTGACCGCTATATATTCCAGACCATCTTCAGGTATCTGCCTGATCATTTTGCATACCTTTGCAAGCAGTATATGACTTAGCTGTATTATCAAGCCGGTTTGCTCAGCCAAGGCTATGAAATCATCAGGCTTGAGCAGACCCAGGTGCTTGTCGTTGATTCTCATCAATGCCTCGGCAGCCACAAGCCGCCCTGTCTCTGTTCCATAGATCGGTTGGAAATAGGCTTCTACCTGTTCAGGATATCTGATTGAATCCCTGAGGGCGGTAATGATGTTCAGTCGCCGCTGCAGGACAATGGAATCCTCTCGTGTATATACGATGACAGACTTCTTTCGTTCACTCTTCATCTCTATAAACAGCTGGTCAGTCGCTTGCTTGAACTCCTCAAGGCTAGCAACCTGAGATGGGGCATGAATGATTACAAGGTTGACCTGCAGGAATAGGGAGTTGTCACCAAGCTCCCAAGCTTGGCCCACCCGATCAGTGATCTTTGTAACCAAAGTATCAACACTAGCAATGTCTTTAGCTGGGATGCAAAGACAGAACCGGTCACCACCGAGGCGGAACACCTCGTTCGCACTACCTAAGGTGCTGAGAAACTTGGCAAGGGCGACCAACATCTTATCCCCAAGCAGGTAACCATAGCGTGTATTGAAGTACCGAAAGTTCTCGATATCAAGAAGAATGAAAACATACCGTGATTGGAGCCTGAAAATCCGGATGAGTTTACGTTGCAATAGGGCATCTGTCGGTAGTCCTGTCAGGCTATCGACTCTGACTGAATCGCGTTGACCGACCAGATAGTACAGTATCAACATGAAAGAGTTCGCCAACATGAAGTGTTCGTGACTATGCGTTACCCAGAAAGCAACGATTGAGAAAAACAGCATGATGGGCAGGAGGAAAGAGACAAACATGAAAGAGCCTTGCAAATCCTTATAGTGTGCCAACGTGGGCATTATCATGGCCAGACAATAGAAAGCCGACAACCCCATCATAAAATAGGTTCCAACAGAGGGCAGGAGGGCTTCGTAGTCTGCATTGAAGGGATATAAGCTCTGGCGGGAAATATCTGCAAATGCCAACACTGTCAGTACCATCAAGGGGATACCTTGAATCAACGACAGCTTTGTTACAAATTTGGTATCCTCAAAGATGTTGATAGCATTGAAATGCGTCCACATGGCCAAAAGAAAGGGGAATGAGAGAAAATGCACTATCCAAAGGAGTCGTTCGAAAAAAGGATGGTATGTGAGAATACCTCTCTTGCTAATATCACCCAACAGGGAGATGACAATGAACAGGGAAAAAACAACAGCAATTTCACGAAAAAATAGGCTGCCCCGATCTTTATTGAGCAGGGGAAATCGAAGTATGTCGAAGAACATTGCTAGCATCAGCACAACAGAAAGCACATTGACTTCTAAGAATTGCATATTATTCCTTACCGGTCCTCTTCTATGAAACCATACAAACAATAGCAAAGTTACTTCATTAGATGAAGCAAAAGTAGAACTACTTAGTTATACATGCACCACACGATAGTATTATGCCCTGCCTGCTTTGCTACTCTACCAAGCATTATATCGGATAATAGCAAGATTGATAGGATTTTCTGAAAGCCATATCCCTAGGCTCGTCAGGGCAAAGAAAAATCAGGATGGTTGAAAAGGCGGACGATTAGCCTCTGG
>CAYSIH010000116.1:0-5970 GCA_964431005.1 uncultured Sphaerochaeta sp.
TATGAAAAAGAGACTCGTAACATCCGCTTTGCCGTATGTAAACAACATTCCGCATTTGGGTAATCTCATCCAAGTGCTTTCAGCCGACGTTTTTGCCAGGTTTTGCCGATCCAAAGGGTATGAGACCCTCTACATATGCGGCACCGATGAATATGGCACAGCTACTGAGACCCGTGCGCTTAAGGAAGGGGTGACTCCCCAAGAACTTTGTGACCGGTACCATGTGATCCACAGGGACATCTACGAGTGGTTCGACATCGACTTCGATCATTTCGGCAGGACGAGCACCCCCGAACAGACTCGCATCGTGCAGGAAATCTTTGCCAAGGTCGATGCATCCGGCTACATCAACGAACACGAGAAGGAGCAGTTGTACTGCCCCAAGTGCGAGCGCTTCCTCGCCGACCGCTTCGTCGAAGGCACCTGCCCCCATTGTGGCAGTACCGGAGCACGAGGGGACCAGTGTGACGCTTGTCAGACGCTTCTCGATCCCATAGAGCTGGTGGACAGCCGTTGTGGTGTTTGTGGCACTACACCGATAACAAAGAGGACACGACACCTATACTTGGACCTTCCCAAGGCACTTCCTCTGCTGGAAGCTTGGATGGATAAGGCTAGTGTTGAGGGATTCTGGGCAAACAACGCCATCCAAGTCACCAAGTCCTGGATCAGGGACGGGTTGAAGGAACGCTGCATTACACGCGATCTGAAGTGGGGCATCCCAGTTCCAAAGCCTGGATTTGAGAACAAGGTCTTTTATGTCTGGTTTGATGCACCTATAGGGTATGTCTCCATCACCGCCAACGCCGTTGATGATTGGCAGCGATGGTGGCATGAGCCTGAAAGTACGGAATTGTTCCAGTTCATAGGCAAGGACAACATCCCTTTCCACACAGTCATCTTCCCCTCATGTCAGCTGGCTACCGCAGATACCTGGACCATGCTTCATCATATGAGCAGTACCGAGTACCTCAACTATGAGGGAGGCAAGTTCAGTAAGAGCCTGGGCATAGGAATCTTTGGCAACGATGTGCAGGATACCGGCATCCCTTCCGATGCCTGGCGTTTCTATATGTTCTATAGCCGTCCGGAAAAGAGTGACGTCACCTTTACCTGGACTGATTTCCAGGAGAAGATCAACGGCGAACTTATCGGCAATCTCTCCAACCTGGTCAACCGGACCCTTACCTTTATCACAAGATTTTATGATGGCAAACTCCCCCAAGGCGAGATAGACAACGAGCTCAAGGCCCTTATCCTCGATAAGGAACAGGCTATAGATGCCTTTTTGGAACGGGCAGAGGAGCGCGATGCCCTCAGGCAGATTATCGCTCTCTCCTCTATTGGTAACAAGGCTTTCCAGGATGGAGAGCCTTGGAAGATGCGCGTGGAAGACCCTGCTAAGGCAGCATCCTTGTTGAGGACCCTAGTCTACCTCATCCGCGATTTGGGGATCATGGTCGAGCCTTATATGCCCACCACAAGCAAGAGAATACTCTCCTTCCTCGGAAACGAAGGCTCGACATGGCGCGACCTCGGTTCCTTCAGCGGTGTAGAGGAGGTCGGGGAGACGAGTTTGCTCTTCAGCAAGCTTGAAGATGACCTGATCGCTGAGTTGCGCACACGTTTTGCCGGATCGCAAGAAGAACGTGCGGAAAAGGAGCTGGAAGCTTCTAAAAAAAAGAAAACCAAAACCAACGTACCGGAGAAAAAAATGGATACACAAGTAAACGAAGAGAGCTTGGCAGAACAGTTCAACCGAAGGGTAATCCTTAAGGTTGCCCGTATAACTGAAGTGGAGAAGCACCCCAATGGGGACAAGCTGTATATTCTTACCCTCGATTGTAATGAGGAGGAGAGTCGCACCATCGTCAGTTCCATCGTTCCCTTCTATAGTGCAGAGGAACTTGAAGGCCAGAACATAGTGCTGGTCAGCAACCTTAAGCCTGCTAATTTCCGTGGGGTGAAAAGTCGGGGCATGCTGCTTGCAGCAAGTGATCCGAATGCTGAGGAACACACCACGTGTGAAGTCCTCTTTGCCCCGCAGTTTGAAGTGGGTACCATCTTGCAACCCGAAGGGTTCGAAACCCCTGTGACTACCCCCTCATATGTGAAGGCCAACCATTTCTTTGATATGCCTATCGTCGCTGAGGATGGCATTGTAAAAATTGATGGCAAGGTCATCGGTTCAGGGGGCAAGAGCCTCACCTCTAAAAAATATCTCAACGGTCCTGTTGGCTGACAGTACCAAAGAAAAATGTAGAAACAGGGGCCAAAAGGCCCCTGTTTTAGTATAAAGCATGGTAGGATGGAGGCACTATGAAACTGGTTCCTATGGATTATAAGAAAATGCCCAGCATGAACTCTCCTCTGCAAAGTAGTTTTTGGGCAGCTGTGAAACACGGATCGGGATGGAAACCGTATGCTTTTACCATTGAGATGGAGGGGTGGACCTCCTCTGTGCTGGTCTTGGTGAAACGTCTGTTCCTGTTCTCCAGTCTTGCATACATACCCTTTGGACCTGATGTATTTCATAACCCCCTGCCTATCGCTTCTGAATTTCTGATTAGCCTGTCAAAAGAACTAAAGAAAGCTCTTCCCAAAAGCGTGTTCTCTGTCAGGTTCGATCTTCCTTGGGATGAAGTGAACGATCCTAATGTCATGTCCCTCACTACAGGAAGGTTCTTCACAGCTAAAGAGAGTGTACAACCTGACGGGACGGTGCGTATTGCTTTGCAGTGGGGTTTCAATGCAGTGACACTCGGCTACCGCGATAGGGCCAAACGAGCGTTGCGTAAAAGTGCGCCCATTCATCAGGTGGAACTCTGGGACGGTGAGGTCTCTTCCTTCAAGTTGTGGTATGAGACATACCTTGAGACTGCTCGCCGTGATGGTTTTACTCCAAGGTCAGAAAAATATCTCAAGGCATTGCTCACTCTCGATGGTAAAGTTCATGGGGATGTGGCATGCAAACTTATCCTGGCTAGGGAAGGTAAGGCAAGGACAATAGTCGGAGGCCTGATCTTGTTGATGAGCAGCGTGGATGCAGTATATCTCTATGGTTCCGCCTTGCGTAAGGAAGGTGTCTCATGTTCCTATATCCTACAGGACTTTGCCATACGCATGGCTTGTGAAAACGGATGTCAGTTCTATGATATGCATGGGATTCCCGGTCCGAAGGGCAGGGGAGAACATCTTGCCAGTTTGGAGCTGTTCAAGCTCTCCTTTGGAGGGCAGAGCTACTACCGGACCCCAACCACGGATTATGTCCTACACTACTTCCGATGGAAGATCTATACAGTCATGGAACACTTCAGGTATCGGATGAATCGTAAGAATAAGCCTCAAGAAGGGATTCTGCCGAGCTCTTGAACTCAAGGTGTGAGGTGCTCATTGATATGACATCCTGTCTTGCGCTTGCCAATGGCACTCTTTATGCGCAATAGTAGTCATAACTAATTGAGACTATCTGTCTAGTTGGTTACTATACGGTAGATGGAGGGAAATAAATGTATAATTTGGATAAGAAAATTGCATTGGTAGTTGGTTCCGCTTCTGGAATTGGAAGAGGAGTTGCCTTACGATTGGCACAAGAGGGCGCGTTTGTAGCCTGCTCTGACCTAGACATGGTAGGAGTTCAAGAGACTGTATCCATGATCGAGGGAAAAGGTGGGAAAGCAAAAGGGTTTGCAGTAAACCTTCAAGATCTGTCAACTATACGTTCTATGGTCGATGAAGTTGCCGATACGTATAAGAAAATTGATATTTTGGTTAATGTAGCCGGTGTCTGTCAGAGTAAGCCATTTGTAGAAGTAACAGAAAAGGAATGGGATTTTGTAATAGACATCAACCAGAAAGGAACAACTTTCTGTATGCAGGCTGTTGCAAAGAAAATGATTGAGCAAGTTCCGGAAGAAGTGAAAAAGAGCGGCAAAACAGAAAAATGCTATGGTAAAATTGTTAACTTCTCCTCCATTTCAGGAAGAAGAGGAAGGGAGTTGCAGATCCACTACGCATCTTCAAAAGCTGCTATCATCAGTCTTACACAATCTGCAGCGCTTGCACTTGCACCCTTTGGTATAAATGTTAATGCAGTTTCCCCCAGTGTTGTAAAAACTCCAATGTGGGAAAAGAATGTCAAAGAAAAGAGCATTGCCTTCAACCAGGATGTTCTTGAAGAGAATAAGAGGTTTATTGCAAGAATACCTCTTCAACGGGAAGGTTCTGTAGAAGAGATGGCTAATGCCGTTGCTTTCCTGTGTTCTGATCAATCCAATTATATTACCGGACAAACCATTAATGTTGACGGTGGATTCGAAATGGATTAAGAAACGAAGCGTATGAAAGATTCACTAGCTGATCTCTTGATGCTGACTTTAGGCTAAAGAACAAATAAAAAAGATTCAATGAAAGATTCATCTTCATGCAAATTGCATGAAAATGAATCTTTCTTAGTCAGAGGCGTTATGACTGTTTTGTATTGAAGCTTGAGTGTGCATAAACCAAGCAGAATATGTTTTTAAAGAGAAAATAGAGCAGGTGATTCAGCAAAGACAAGCTGGACTTTTCTTCTAAGCCTCAAGAAGGGTTTCTATCACGCTCTTGAACTGATCTCCCCGATCAAACTCATTTTTAAACATCTCAAAGGATGCACATCCGGGAGAGAGTAGGACTACCTGAGGAAGATTAGGGAGGGACTTTGCTTTTTTCTTGGCAGATGCGTAGCTGTTGAGGGTGGCCTCCTTCATGGAAGAGAATGGACCACTGTAGGATACCTTGTTCTCCTTGAGCATGGGGATGAGCTTGTCTCGGGTAAAAGAGCCATCAAGCAAGGAGATGCTCGAAGCTGCTTGGAGCACATCGAGCATCGCCCCTGGTTTGAGATTTTTGTCGGTTCCGCCACAGATGAGATGGCTGGCCATGTTTTTGAACCGGGAAGAGGTAAAGTGCACAGCTTCGGGTATCGTTGCCGCACTGTCATTGATGAAGAGGATGGTGTCGAGCAGACCTACATGCTCGATCCTATGAGGAACTCCAGCAAAGCTATCCAGAGCCTTCAGTACTGTTTTCCATTTGAATCCCAAGGCAAGTAGGATCGTGTAGGCACTCTTGAGGTGAGGTATCTCCTCCAGATCCTTGGCACTTGTCCTGTCTATACCCCGTACGCGTCTACTTTCAAGCTTCGTCAGTTTTCGTACCCGTTTGATCAGGGCATCGGGGACAACAGCCTTTTTGGCAGAAGGGGTAAAAAGATCCAACTTGTCCTCAAGATAATTTTCAATACTTTCATAAGAGTTCAGATGGTCTGGATAGAAGTTAGTCAAGGCGCAGATTTCCATGGGAGGAAGCTCACCATGCATGGCCTGTATCGTGTCCCGGATCAGCCAGGAGGAAAATTCACAAACAAGGAAATCAGGTAGTTTCTTCTGCTGATCATGCCTTTTTTCCCATTCGCGGAGTACTGAGAATGCACTGATGCCCATATTGCCACACTGCATTGCCTCATAGCCAAACTTCTCCAAGGCATGGGCGACAGCAGCACTGGTGGTTGTTTTTCCTTTTGTTCCTGTGATAGCGATGATTTTGGTTTCACTACACCAAGGGGAGGAGAACAGCCATGCAAAATCATTGACCACCATCCTCGCTGAAGCGAGCAGGGGGTGGTTTGGGGGGATGGCAGGATTCTTCACTACGATGTCTGCCCAGAGGAAATCTTCCTTGCGGTGGGTGCCGGTGATACAGGTAGCTCCGCGCTTGGTAAGGGCTTCCATCTCTGAACCAAGGTCACACGTTCCCTTCAAGTCAGTAATCCTAACCTCATCTCCATGGTCGAGAAAATACGTGGCTGCAGAATATCCGCCTCCATTCATACCCAACCCAAAGATCAGAACCTTCATGCATACTCCTTATCGTTACATCTGATGCTATTAAGGATAACAGCTGTAGAATAATAAGGTATCATATATTAGC
>CAYSIH010000117.1:0-5919 GCA_964431005.1 uncultured Sphaerochaeta sp.
TTGACCACTTCTGGGAGGTTTCGCTCACTTGCGAATGGCCCTCCTGGGGCTACACGGACAATAAAGAAGCTTAGCGTGATGATAATCAATAGTGTAGGGATTATCCCTAAAAGTCGATTTATGATATATTTAGTCATCTGCTGCCTCTTGTGATATTGGATTGCATGGAGAATGGGCGTCAGCCATTAGCATGCAGTGTTTCTGATACTATACCAACTTCTTTATTTATGCAAGAATAGGTACGATTATGCAAAATAAGCCAACAATAAATCACTCTAATAGCATGGTATGCAAGCAGTTAAAAAAACAGTTGGTAGAGTTTATTTATACGCTTAGGCGAATTTCGTCAATATGCACGCACAGCTGTTGAAGTGTATTATTCCTTAAGCATTTTGTGGTAGTGTGCAAGTCCGGCCCTATGCCGTAGGAGAAAGAACTAATGAAAAAACTATATCTGGAGAACCTTGGCTGCTCGAAGAATCAAGTTGATGCTGAGACCATGCTGAAGCTTCTTGCAGAAGACGATTATATACGAACTGAAGACCCTCTAGAGGCTGACATCATGCTGGTGAATACCTGTGGATTCATCGAGAGCGCTCGCGAAGAGTCCATCGAATCCTTCTTTTCTCTCCATCAGGCCAACCCCGAGGCTAAGATCCTTCTTACAGGCTGTATGGCTGAACGATATGCACAGGAGCTCTCTGGCGAACTTGAGGAAGCTTCAGCCATATTTGGAAATCGTGACCTCTCAAAGATTCGAGAGGTTGTCAGCCGGGTGGTCAACGGAGAGAGGGTGGTAGCCACCTACGCCTATCCTCCTGTACAGAGTGAGGTGTACGAACGGGATGAGCTACTCAACTTTCCAGGTAGTGCCTACCTGAAGATCAGCGAAGGGTGCAACCATCGCTGTGCCTACTGTGCCATACCCATCATCCGCGGCAACTTGCGCTCGCGTCCTATGGAGATGATCCTCAAGGATGCAGAGCATCTTATCGGTGAGGGCATCAGGGAACTGAACCTCATTGCACAGGATCTTGCTGCCTACGGCACCGATACTGGGGATGGTTCGAGCGCATTCATGGACCTGCTCGCACGTCTTGTAGCCCTGCAAGGGGATTTTAAGCTGCGCTTACTGTATATCCATCCTGATGCGTTTCCCCCAGAATTGCCCCGCTTTATAGTGGACAACCCTAAAGTCCTTCCATATTTCGACATCCCCTTCCAGCATGCCTCGACTCCCATACTGAGGAGCATGGGCAGGACAGGGACAAAAGAAAGCTATCTGGCTCTGATAGAATCAATCCGTGCCCAGGTGCCTGGCGCTGTGGTTCGTTCAACGATACTGTTAGGGTATCCTGGCGAGGATGAGGACGCTTTTGCCGAGTTGCTCTCTTTCATCGAAAAAGCTCAACTCGACTGGATGGGCTCCTTCCTCTATAGTAGGGAAGAAGGGACCAAAGCCTATGACCTTAGAGGCGAGGACGAGCATGCCAAGGCGCACAAAGCAGCTGCACTTTTCCAGAAAAAGCTTGAAAAACTGCAGCAAGGCATTACAGAGGCCCGTTTGGAACAGTTCGTGGGCAAGGAGTATGATGTTTTGATAGAAGAGAAGATAGAACAGGAGGACCTGGCGATTGGAAGAATCTACTCCCAGGCACCAGAAGTTGATGGCCTTACGGTAGTGATGGGACGTAACCTCGTCCCAGGCTCCGTAGTGAAATGTGGAATCCGTGCAGTGAAGGGCATTGACCTTGAAGCTGTCCTTGTGGAGCGCGTCGATGGCTGATATTGATACCTTACTCTCCCAGTTGAATGAAGATCAGACCGAGGCTGTGTTGGAAAACAGTGCACCTCTGCTTGTTCTTGCCGGTGCAGGATCGGGGAAAACCCGTGTCATCACCACTAAGATAGCCTATTGCATAGAGAAGCTGGGCATCCCCGCCTATAAGATTCTTGCAGTCACCTTTACAAACAGGGCCGCTTCGGAGATGCGTGACCGCGTAACCGAGATGCTTGATAATGAGCAGGTCTCGAAAGATGTCACGATACGCACGTTTCACTCCTTTGGTGCATGGTTTTTGAGAAGGTTCGGCTCAGAGATAGGGCTTGCTTCCAATTTTACCATCTATGACGATGATGATTCGCTCTCCTTACTCGCTTCCTGCTATCCCAATTACAAGAAACGGGAACTCGACCCTGTCATGCGTAAAATTTCCTATGCCAAGGACCGCGGCCTCACTTCTAAAGACAACCTTTCGAACCTGAAGGCGGAGGCATCCTTCCCCCGCATGTTCGAAGCATATGAGGACAAGATGCGCAGGGTGGGAAATGTGGACTTTGCCGATCTCATCGGACGGAGCATCGAGTTGCTCGATGCGAAGAGCGATGTCCAGGCCTGGATACACAACCGGTTCCAGGTAATTCTGGTCGATGAGTACCAGGACTCCAATATAGCGCAGTTTGAACTGCTCAGACGCCTGGTCGGCCCTTCTTGTTTTATCTGTGTTGTCGGCGATGATGACCAGAGTATCTACCGTTTCCGAGGAGCGGAGGTGCAGAACATCCTCTCCTTTCCCGAGATCTTTGCCGGGGCGAAGACAGTCAAACTTGAACAGAACTACCGCTCTACCCAGAGCATCCTCGATATAGCCAACACCGTCATCAAAAACAACAAGGGCCGTCACGTAAAAAGGCTTTGGACTGCCAATACCAAGGGCTCAAAGCCAAACCTGATGTATGTGCAGGACGAAATTGATGAGGCCCAGCGTGTGGGCAGGATTCTGCAACAGGATAAAAACTATGACAGCAGTGCGATCCTATACCGCACCAATGCCCAGTCCGTGGCCTTTGAGACAACCTTCAAGCGCCTACGCATACCTTATAAGGTAGTGGGAGCTTTGCAGTTCTATGATCGGGAGGAGGTAAAGGATGCTTTGGCACTCCTGTTCCTGTTGACCAACAGCAAAGATGAGGTGAACTTCAAGCGCATGATCAACAAGCCCACCCGAGGTATAGGTGCTAGCAGTCTTGAGACCATCCTTTCGTACTCCCTTCAAGCTGATGGCGATGTCTTTGGTATGCTGGAGATGGCCATTCGCTTGGGCAACCTCTCGACAAAGGCTAGAAATGGTGCAATCGCCTTTTTGGAGCTGTACAAGCATGCTAACCGCATGATGGACAGCGAGGAGTTGGTCGACTGTGTCAACTTCATGATCAGGGAGTCCGGTCTGCTTGGGCTCTACCAGAAGATCGACAACCAGAACAGTACCGGCAAAGTCGATAACCTGGAGGCTCTGGTCAATGCCCTTGCTTCCTATGACTCTTCCCGTGACGGGCTGATTCTCTTTCTTGAACAGCTCTGCCTTGACCCCACCACCTTGGGAAGGGAAGACCCCAGAGACAAGAAAGGGGTGACCCTCATCACCATGCATAACACCAAGGGTCTTGAGTTTGACAGGGTGTTTGTCGCAGGTCTTGAGGAGGAGCTGTTCCCCGGTCGTGCAAGTGAGAGCGATGACGACATTGAAGAGGAACGCAGGATCTTCTACGTTGCAGTGACACGAGCAAGAAAGCAACTCTATCTCATGTGTGCAAAGACAAGAAAAATCTGGGGAAAAACCAGTTTCCAGCACCCCAGCCGTTTTATTGATGAGATACCTTCATCCCTGGTTGCGGTGAATGGGATTCGCCCTGGCACGTTGGATGCCCTTACTGAAGGTGGGCCCTATCGTGGGTTTGGAAGCCTTGGCGAAAAGCGCTCTAAATCCAGCGGTACGAGTGAAAACATGAACAGTACAGGATGGGGGGGCTCTGGTGGAGCTCTCATCCAGAAGGGATTTGGTGTTAAGGCGAAGACGTTCACCATGGAAGAGCGCCACACAGAAGAGGATGGGGTAAGCCTGTTTCCACTTGGGCAGAGGGTCTACAGTGATACGTATGGTGAAGGTGAGGTGGTGAACTTGAAGCAAAGTGGCGATCGCGAAGTCATAGATGTACATTTTGTAGGGGGAAACAAGGCCACTTTTATCAGCAAATTTGCCCAACTTGAGAAGATTGGGGGAGATTGATATGCTTGAAGGGGTGAAAGATACTAGACATGTTGAGGGTGAACGCTATACAATGCCTATCGTTGTCCGTGCTCGGTCATTCTACTTGTATGACCGATATGGCCTTCGATATGTTGATTTTTTTCAAAACCATGGCAGAGCCATCCTAGGTCATCGACCCGAATTGTTGCAACGCTCCTTAAAAAGCACTGCAGGGCGGGGCTTGATCAGCGAATACCCTTCGGTATTTGAGGGAAGGCTCGAAAAGCTACTGGCTAGACTGTTTCCAGACTATGCGGATTTTCGGCTGTATGCCGATTCCCAAGTGGTCCGACAGGTGATCATGAAGGTTTCGTCAGATCCAATCTACGACCCTGCATGTTCACCTCCAACAGATCATCATCCAGTCTCCTTTTGGCGTCCGTACCTAGAGGTTGGCGGGGCAGATTCCGAGTTGCTCTTCCCAATCCTACCTTTCCCAGGGAGTTTCATACCTCAGGTCGTATGTATTAAGGATAAAGAACTGGCAGATGATTTGCCGCCTTCAGACCCTGTTTCACCGCTGTTGCTTGATTTGCTCATCAAGACTGTAGCGACATTGATTCGGAGCCTTGAGTTGGAAGAAGCAGTCGCCAAGCGCAAAATCAATCCTCTTGCAGGGTTGTTTGAGACGCGAGGTCCGTACGGAATGACGCACCTCTCCTCTTCGCGCTACAGGGAGTTCGCCCAAAAGGCCTTAGGCCTCAAGGTTGTCCTCCCCCCTTCAGCGGATATACCGTTCATCATCCCCGGAGAGTACTCCAAAGGTGATGTCGCCTTATTCCTGAAGTTGGCAGAGCAGTATGCACTATCACATGGGTAGACAGATGGCGGTATGGCATATTCCATTGGTTGTTTGCAAGCATAGCTTGACAGGGAACCTCTGATATGGAAGTATGTTTTTTACTGACCATGAACCAAAACACTACAGCAAGGCAAGAGTCTTGCAGAACAGGATGAATAGATGAAAACTATTTTTGTAAAACCGCTGACAGTTCAGAAGAAATGGTATCTGATAGATGCGGAGGGAAAGGAACTCGGCAGAGTGGCTGTTGCTGCAGCACGTATCCTCCGCGGGAAGAATAAACCCGAATATGTACCTCACCAGGACATGGGCGATTTCGTGATTATCATCAATGCTGAAAAAGCAGCCCTTACCGGTAATAAGTATGAAGACAAGATGTACTACCATCACAGTGGTTATCCCGGCGGCCTTCGCGAAACCAACTATGCTGAGATGATCAAGCGCAAACCCGTGTTCCCTATGGAACATGCAGTCAGGGGAATGCTCCCCCGCGGACCGCTTGGTCGCAAGCTGTTCACCCACATGAAAGTATATGCTGGTGCAAACCATCAGCAGGAAGCTCAACAGCCCATAGCGGTTGAAATCTAAGGTAGGAACGAAATATGGCAAAGAAAGAAGTAAAGAAAGTTGTAGATCTTGGTCATGGCGTAGGTCGTCGTAAGACTTCCATCGCACGTGTCTACCTCAGAGAGGGTGAAGGCAAGATTATTATTAATGGAAGAGATATTGAGGCATACTTTGGTAGCCCTATGCTGAGCTTCATCGCCAAGCAGCCTCTTCAGGCTACTGATACTGTCACCAAGTTTGACATACTTGTCAACGTTGTTGGAGGCGGTCCTTCAGGTCAGGCAGGTGCTATCCGCCATGGTATTTCCAGGGCTCTGGTAGCCAATGACGAAGCATATCGTCCTGTACTGCACACCAGTGGGTTTATGACTCGTGATTCTCGCATGATTGAGCGTAAGAAATACGGGCAGCCCGGTGCAAGACGCAAATTCCAGTTCTCCAAGCGTTAACCAGTGTTTGCAA
>CAYSIH010000118.1:0-5841 GCA_964431005.1 uncultured Sphaerochaeta sp.
GATGCTATACTACAGAATGGATGGGGGGGCTCCACCCATTGGCCTAAGTAGGTCATTTTTTGCTATTATGACGTGATAAGCGTAGTGTTCTATGGTAATATCATGCTGTTGGTACTGAATGTACTGCTGAACATGCAGAAAAAGAGTGAAGGTCCTCGTTTCTCTTGTATACTATGCTAATGAGAAGAGGCTTCCTTGGTTTTGCATGGGACCATGAAAATGTATGTGTTTGGAGTATTCGTCGATGGAAAAGTTAAAGAAAATTAGGTCTGAGTCCCTAAGATCGCAAGTGTATAAGCAGCTTAAGGAAAACCTCCTTGCAGGAGTGTGGAAGGTTGGTGAAAAGCTTCCTTCGGAAAATGAGTTGTGCAATACTCTTGGAGTGAGTAGGGTGACAGTTCGGGCAGCAATCCAACAGCTTGAAATTCTTGGTCTCGTCGAAACACGTCAGGGTAACGGAACTACAGTAACGGATTTTTCTGGGGTAAGCAGTATCAACGCCTTCCATCCTGTCATACAAATAAATGACAACCAGGACATTCTCCATATTCTTGAATATCGAAAAATGGTCGAGACAGGAACGATAGTCTTGGCAGTCGATAGGATAAAGGACAAGGATTTTGACTTTTTGGAAGAGAAGCTGAAGGTCATGGAGGAGAGTGTTGATAATTTCGAAAAGCATGCAAAAGCAGACCATCTGTTTCATTATAGGATAGCTCAATGTACGCAGAATCCGATTATCATCAAGGTGTACTCCCTGATCAATGAGATGCTCTCAACGGCAATGGTTGATGTTGTTGCTATGATCGGTTGCGAAATAGGACTCAAGTATCACCGCCAGCTTATAGATGCACTTCGCAAGAAGGACAAGGAGCTCTGCAGAAAAACCATGGAATCACACCTTCAGGAGACGATCACGGCTCTCATTGAAACGAGAGACTCTCCCACGAGCTAAACATATTTGCTCCCTTTTCTAGTTTGTATTTTGCAGTAGATAGAGATAGTTTGGCAATGATTCAAACTATCTCACTCATGAGTAAATGAGAGCGTGCATTATGATTAGAGTTTGTAAAATATAAATAATCATTACCAGATTTTTACAAATTCTCCTGCGTTTTTCCTAATGATTTAATTGACAAAGGGCTTTTTCTATGCAATCATCACTTATGATACAACTAATGAGTTGGACATTACTACTCAAGGGTTGTCGCTACAGAAAGATTGCATGAAGGGTAAACGATGAAAGCACTGTATTATGTGGGAGAGAGACAAATGGAGTTGCGGGAGGTTGAGAAACCCATCCGCAAAGAAGGTGAATACCTCATCAAAGTCAAGGCAAATGGTATTTGTGGTTCTGACTTTGAAGGATATATGGGTAAGACAGGACGCAGAACTCCTCCTATGATCATGGGGCATGAATTCTCCGGTATTGTGGAAGAGGCTCCAGCAAGTGGTAAATTCCTAAAAGACCAGAAAGTAGTCATATTTCCAAAACCCTATTGCGGGGTGTGTGAACTCTGCAAGAAAGGAATGGTCAATGTGTGTCCTGAAGGGATTTGCATGGGTGTCCTCGATTTCAATGGCTCAATGTGTGAATACATAACCATAGAGGAAAAATACCTCCTTCCCTTCGATGGCATATCCTTCAATGAGGCTGCCTTCACCGAACCCCTTGCTGTAGCATATCGCTCAGTCTATAAGATCAGTGATCGTGAGTTAGCAGAAGCTGGTTTTACCCTCGTTATAGGGGCGGGTACCATCGGGCTTTTGGCCCTTGCCTTGCTCAAATATCGAGGAGCTAAAAATATCATTGTAAGCGATGCGACAGATTTTCGCCTTGATGTAGCCCGTGAGCTTGGTTCTGACTTTACCATCAATCCCAGGACAGCAGATTTTACTGAGGAGATACAGCGGATCACCGGGGGGAAAGGGTGTGACTTTGCCATTGAAGCGGTAGGCATCGCCCCTACTGCACAAAACTCACTGGACAGCCTTAAGATTGGAGGAACTGCCATCTGGATTGGCAATGCCCAGAAGATGGTTGAGGTGAACATGCAGAAGATCGTCACAAAAGAGCTCTCTATCAAGGGGAACTATGTGTACGATTTGAAAGGGTTTGCCGACAGCCTTGATTTGCTCCAGCAGAAGAAGATCAACATCAAGCCACTGATGACCCATATATATAAGCTTGAAGAAGGTGTCCAGGCTTTTAAGGCACTGGAAGACAATCGTGATGGCAAAATGTTGAAAGTGATATTGGAGAGTTAAGGTATGCATGTACAAGGTAAAACTGTGGTGATTACAGGTGGATGCGGCGGTCTTGGTTCAGAAATGGGTCAGCTGCTCGCATCAAAAGGGGCTAATGTCTACCTCTTGGATCTTGATGAAAAGAAGGGTCTTTCCTTGGTAGAACAATTCAAGGGCCTCAAGGGAAATGTTTCTTTCCTTAAGGCTGACATCACATCTCCTGAGGAATGGGAACAGGTGATATCCTTCATTGTAGAGAAAGAAGGGCATCTTGATGTCCTGGTGAACAATGCAGGCATCAACATCCGCAAGCCCATTGAAGAGATGGCCCTTGAGGAGTGGAACACCATGATGCTGGTAAACGTGGGCAGTGTCTTCTTGGGGACCAAATACGTCATTCCCGTTATGCGCAAACAGGGTGGGGGTGTCATTATCAACACCTCATCTGTATGTGGACTCATCGGGCACCGTTATACCCCCGAGGCGTACACAACGACCAAGGGCGCGGTAACCCTGTTGACCAAATCGATCGCCGCCCGTTATGCAAAGGATGGCATCCGATGCAACTCGATTCACCCAAGTACGGTGGATACTCCCTTGGTCCAAGAGATGTTCAAGGACCCTGAAAAGAAAAGACAGAGACTGGACGAGGTGCCCCTAGGGCGTCTTGCCAAGGCCTCTGATGTAGCGAACGCAGTATTGTACCTCGCATCAGATGAAGCATCCTTCATCAACGGCATAGCATTGCCTGTTGATGGTGGTGTCACCTGCTGTTGAAGACGAAATAGGAAGGAGCGAGAACATGAATTATTCTCAGGAACAAGTAAAAGAATTACAAAGGAAAGCAATCCAGGTGCGTGCAAACATCTTGGAGATGATTCCTCCTGGTAAAGTCGGACATCTTGGTGGCAGCAGTAGTATTGCCGATGTTATGGCAGCTTTATATTTTCATACCATGCAGGTGAACCCTGCAGACCCCAAGGATCCCACGCGTGATCGCCTGATCATGAGTAAGGGGCATGCTGTCTTGGTGCAGTATGCTTGCCTAGTCGAACTCGGCTATTTTGGTAGGGAAGAGCTTGCCAAGGTCAAGACCTTTGAAGGCATGCTTCAAGGTCATCCCGATATGGACAAGACCCCTGGTATTGAAGCCGTCACAGGCTCCCTTGGGCAAGGGCTCTCCATCTCACTGGGCATGGCCTTGGGTTTCAAGGTTGATAAGCTTCCTAACCGTGTCTATACGATCCTTGGTGATGGCGAGCTTGCAGAAGGCCAAGTCTGGGAAGCTGTCATGGCAGCCCACGGCTTTAAGGCAAACAACTTGACTGCTATTGTCGACTTCAATGGCTTGCAGGCAACCAGCACTACCAAGGAGATTTTTCCCATTGAGAATCTTGCCCAGAAATGGGGTAGTTTTGGCTGGAATGTCATCGAGATCGACGGACATGACATGGTTCAAGTTCTCGATGCACTGGAAGCTGCAAAAGCTTTCACCGAAGGGCCTACAGTACTATTGGCACACACAGTAAAGGGTAAATGTTTTTCTTTTGCAGAAGGAAAGGCTAAGTACCACAATGCGGCTATGACTGAAGAAGAGTATAAAGAAGCCTGGGCTTGCATTGACAAGTTGAAGAGAGAGGTAGAGGCATGAGAACATCTGATAGTTTGAGAAAAACCTACGGGGAGACCTTGGTAGAGTTGGGTAAGGATAATAAAGATATCGTGATGCTTGAGGCTGATCTCGGTAATTCGACCATGTCCGCACTGTTCGGTGCTGCCTACCCTGATCGCTACTTCCAGATGGGAATAGCGGAGCAAAATATGGCGTCCGTTGCCGCAGGGCTCTCCCTTACAGGGAAAATACCGTTCATCAACTCGTTTGCCGTATTTGCAACAGGGCGTGCTTATGATCAGATCAGGTCTTCAGTGGCTATTGCCAATTTGAACGTGAAGATTTGTGGAAGTAGCGCAGGACTCTCTGATTTCGGTGATGGAAAGACTCACCAGAGCATCGATGATATTGCTTTGATGCAGGTACTTCCCAATATGACCGTGCTATCCCCCTGTGATGCCATTGAGACAGAGAAAATGACCAAAGCTATGGTTGAGAGCAAAGGCCCTGTATATCTCAGGATTAACCGCAACGACCTGCCGCTTGTCACCGATCCCAAGGCTGAGTACAAGATTGGCCAGATGACCGAGATGGTCAAGGGAAAGGACGTTGTTGTTTTTGCTACTGGAGTCATGGTGCAACAGTCTATGGAAGCCGCTAAAATCCTTGAGAAGGAAGGCATTTCCATTCGTGTTGTCAACGTTAGCACCATCAAGCCCCTTGATGTTGCTGCCCTAGAGTCCTATTGTGAAGGGGTGAAGGGCATAGTCACTGCTGAAGAGCATAGCATCTTCGGTGGGCTGGGAAGTGCTGTTTGTTCTGCACTTTCCAAGAAGAGACTCCCCATTGAAGTTCTCGGAGTCCAGGATAGTTTTGGGACTTCTGCAGAGAACTACTCCATCCTCCTCAAGCATTATGGCTTGGAGAGCGAGGATGTCGCCAAGAAAGTTAGAGCTGTTTTAGCAGCTAACTAAGGAGGCTTTTGTATGATGATTGGATTTATTGGATTAGGAATTATGGGTAAGCCCATGGCAAAGAACCTGCTTAAGGCAGGATACTCCCTTACTGTCAATGATTTGAGCAAGGATGCTGTCGCTGAGGTTGTTGCCGCTGGTGCGAAGGCTCTGCCTTCAGCCAAGGAAGTCGCTGCAGTAAGTGATGTCATCATCACCATGCTGCCCAACTCACCTCATGTGAAAGAGGTAGTCCTTGGAAAGGGTGGGGTCATTGAGGGTGCAAAACCTAATACCATCCTGGTGGACATGAGTTCCATCTCCCCCATCGTAAGCCGTGAGGTATCCTCTGAACTTGCCAAGAAGCAAGTGATCATGTTGGACGCCCCAGTAAGTGGAGGGGAGCCTAAGGCTGTTGACGGAAGCCTGGCCATCATGGTCGGTGGTCCTGAAGATGCCTTTGCGAAGGTTGAGAAGATTCTCGCCGTCATGGGTGGTAGTGTCACCTTGGTGGGTGAGATCGGTAGTGGAAACATCACCAAGCTTGCAAACCAGATCATGGTGGCAGCGAACATTGCAGGAATGTCCGAAGCTCTGGTACTTGCTACCAAGGCTAATGTTGATCCTGAAAAGGTCTTCAAGGCTATTCGTGGTGGTCTTGCAGGGAGCACAGTCCTTGATGCCAAGGCACCATTGGTGCTTGCTGGCAACTTCAAGCCGGGCTTCCGCATCGATCTGCACATCAAGGACCTTCAGAATGTTCTTGATACTGCCAAGAGTGTCGACACTCCATCTCCCATCAGCGAGGCTGCCATCACCATGATGAAGAGCCTCTCCTCTGAGGGTAAGGGAAGCGATGACCATGGCGGTCTTATACAGTGGTATGAGAAGCAGGCTAAGGTTGAGGTTCGTTCCTAGAAAAATTAGCATTATCTCTATTGCAAAGTAGATACAGAGACCCCACCCCTTTGGAAAGATCCAGAGAGGGTGGGGTCTCTGTATTTATTACATGTTGAATCTGTTTTTTTA
>CAYSIH010000119.1:0-5808 GCA_964431005.1 uncultured Sphaerochaeta sp.
TGAAAAAGTTGGAGTAAGCATTTACTAGTTTTACTTTTTCCCAAGCCAATGCCTGGGAATCCGCTTCCTTCAACCACTCATACTCTTTCTTGTAGGCAGATACTTCCTTATACGTATACCCATACAATTTCTGCCTATCATCTTTGTTCTCTTCAAAAACGGTAATTCTTTCATGAAGCATCATATTATAGATTGCCCTGGAACACCCGAGAGTCTTATTGAGTTGGATAGTCTGGATTTCATTAGGGTAAATCCTGACCTTCAATGCCTTGTTTAGCTTCATATATGTTAAGTATACGGGTGTATAGTTTAGAAGTAAAGGAAAATATTTAGATAACCATATAATACCTTACAAGAAGCCAAATACCTCCAATACATAGTCATATTGAAAGTTCTATTGCAATTGTCATTTAGTGTGAAAGGCGAGCACTTTCTGGGGTGGATATTGATCAGAATTCAAAGAAATCTGGCTTAAAAAAGAGGACAAAGCTTTTGGTTATATTCCTAAAAGCTTTGTCCTAAATGAAATACCGGGAACGGGACTTGAACCCGTACGCCCATATCGGGCAGAGGATTTTAAGTCCTCTACGTCTACCTATTCCATCACCCCGGCTAGTTTTATTTCTTCTCGTCTTCCTCTATATATCTGGGAAGTACATTAGCATCTGTCTTCATGGGTATCAAGCGCTTTATGAAAGGTTGTACACCCACATAGGTCTTCTGGAACTCTTCTTCACTCTCCTTCAAAGCAGCCTGCCAAGCAGCTCCAAATCCAGGGCTGTTTATCGTAAGTCGGTCAACAGCAAGCTGGTAGACATGAAGTCGTGCCATCTCTTTTCGATTTGGTTTCTGTGAGTAGGTGTTAAGGCTAATCCTCATGTTTTCATTCTGCTTCTTGAGCTCTTCATTGTCCTCTTTCAGCTTAGCCAACCCATCGCTCTCAAGATCCATGCGGTCATTCAGCATTCTTCTCAGTCGTTCCGTCTCCTGTTTTTGTTGAAGCATCTCCTTATGTCGATTAAGTGACATGACGACCACGAGAACGATAGCAAGAACAACTCCGATTCCCAGACCGATTAGAAAGCTCTGCATGCATCACTCCTCGAGTTTTTCACTCAGGTTCAAAGGTATAGTAACAGGGCCTTTTTGTCAAAGGAGAAAGAGTGAAGCGGTGCCCTTTGGTACCGCTTACACCACTTTTTCTTCTTAATCTTCTTGTATTATTCTTGTTTGTTCCTATTTGAAACGCTTGGAGACAGCCTCTACACTGTTTTCAATCGCTTCAGGGATGGATACTCTGCCTTGGAATACGGCCATATCCTTGAACCCTGTTCCGGTAAGAAGGGTACAGACCTCAACGTCCTTGCCAAACTTGTCCACCAGCATCTTACTGTCCTTGCGCACTCCGGCCCAAGCACATGCTGCTGCTGGTTCGACAAAGATACCCGCTTCGCTGGTAAGTTCCATCTGGGCATCAAGAATCTCGCTGTCGTCAACTTCAGTTGCCCAACCATCACTTTCGGTGATATAGCGAACAGCCATCCTGCCGTTTGCAGGACTCTCTACGCTGATGCTGTCGGCTCTGGTTGTCGCAGATTTGATGTTGTTGTAGGTTTTTGTCTTCCACGCCTGGCTAATGGCATTGCTCTGCTTGCTCTGTACACAGACGAGGTGAGGTACCTTGTCGATCAAGCCAGCTTCCTTGAGGTCATAGAAACCCTTGTACACGCCTGCAAAGATACAGCCATCCCCAACAGAAACATAGACTACATCCGGAGCCTTCCTGCCAAACTGTTCAAACAGCTCAATGGAAACACTCTTCTTGCCTTCGATGGTCATCGGGTTGTAGGCAGTGTTGCGGTTGATGCCGCCAAACTCCTTCGTGTAAGCGATGGAAAGAGCGAAGGCATCATCATAGCTTCCCTTTACAGGTACTACCGTAGCACCGTAAAGCACACTCTGCATCAGCTTGTTGATAGGGGCAGTGGCAGGGACGAACAGGATGATCTCAAGGCCGTAGGCTGCGCCTGCGCAGCTCATTGCAGCACCGGCATTGCCTGTGGAGGCAAGAGCTATACGGTTTTGCTTGTGGGCTATGGCTTGTGCGGCTATCAGAAGGCTGGCACGGTCCTTGAAGGAGCCGGAGGGCAGGGCACTGTCCAACTTGCACGAAAGGTTTGTAAGACCGTACTTCTTTCCAAGCCTGTGAGGCCTGGCAAGTGGGGTCCCTCCAACAGGAAACACTTCCGGAGTCGGTACCGGGTAGGGGAAGAAGTCATACATGGAGACATGTTCCTTCTTCTTTAGCTCGGCAAGGTCATCCTTGTTGAGCTTCACGATCAGATTCCCCTTGGAGAAGGTGCCCTTCTCATTCTTGGCCGAACACTCAGGACACTGGTACATCACCTCTTCTGACTGGAACGTCTTGCTGCAATCACTGCACTTATACGAAAAACGCATAATATATCTCCTCAAAAATTAAAAAATGCCGGATTTAGAGTCCGGCATTTTTAGATAATACGCTTTGGTTACTTAGCTAGCACCTCAGCGTTGAACGCCTCGATCATCTCATCTATCTGGTCAGCATACGCCGGAATCTGCTTCCAGTAGTTCTTATCATACCATTGAGCATTGAGCTCTTCATAGGTCCTGCCCTGCTGCTCAACCCAAGTATAGTACTTGAGGTTATGAACGCGAAGCTTTTCGTAGTAGGTCAGCTCAAGGACATCTTCAGTTGTCTGGTGGTGGAGGCAAGCTGCGAGGGCACGCACTGCTGCATACTCGTCAAACTCACCCTGGATTTTATTCTGTTCCACCAAGCGGGAGGTGTACATCTCAGAACTGTCAGTCAGGACAGTGAAGATCACATCATCGCTACCCATTTCATAATACTTTGCCATCTTGATCGCTGCAAGTACATTTGCCACGCCGCTGATGCCATAGAGGGGAAGCTCTGCAATGGTCTCTTCTGTGATATCCATCTTTCGAAGGTACTCAATGCCTGCAGGCTCATTGAAGAGGCGGTAGATGTCCATGCAGTCCTGGTCATCGATGGCGATAATCATATCGGTGTTACGCACATTGTGTACCCAAGGCACATGTTTGTCCCCGATGCCCTCAATGCGGTGTCCACCAAAGCCGTTACGCAGAAGGGTGGGGCACTGTTGTGCTTCACAAGCTGCAAGCTTGACTTGGGGATATTTCTCCTTAAGCACATCTCCTGCGGCAATCGTACCACCGGAACCTGTGGTCGTGACATAGCCACAGACATTTTCAGGAGCAATATCCAGTTCATCCAGAACTTCCATGATAGCCCCTCCGGTCACCTTGTAGTGCCAGAGATAGTTGCCGAACTCCTCAAACTGGTTGAAGATGACAATGCTGGATCCACGCTCCCTATCGAGTTTGTGGCACATGTCGAAGATCTCCTTGACATTGGATTCACAGCCAGGTGTGGCGATGACTTCACCAGCTACTGTCTTGAGCCACTCAAACCTCTCCTGACTCATCTCCTCAGGGAGGATGGCGATAGATTCACACCCAAGCAGGACACTGTTGAAAGCACCACCGCGGCAGTAGTTGCCTGTTGATGGCCATACAGCCTGTTGGTTGATTGAGTCAAAGGTACCTGCAACCAAAGCTGGTGCAAGACAACCATAGGTAGCCCCTACTTTATGAGAGCCGGTAGGAATCCATTTCCCTACAAGGGCCAGTATGCGGGCCTTACATCCGGTAAGCTCATGGGGGACCTCAACATAGTTTACACCACCGAATTTTCCACCCATCTTTGTGGGTTCGTTTTTCCAGGTGATTCTGAAAAGATTCAGGGGATTGACATCCCAAAGTCCGACATCAGCAAGCTTTTCCTGGATATCGGCAGGAATAGTGGAGGGATCCACCATCTGGCTAAAGGTTGGCAGTAGAATGCCTTTTTCCCTACAGCGGTCAATGTTGTTTTGTCGTACTTCCGCATTCCCGTTCAAATTGATTAACATCTCAAATCCTCCACACACAATGGTTGCTTTTTAGTTAGTAAAGTATACAAGAAAGAATTGAATTGTAAAGATGAAATTAGTAAAAGTTAGATTTTAGTCAAAATTATTGCGCTAAGGGGCAGTTAATGTATGTAATTCTTTGGTAAAGTGCTATAATAATTAGGAGCTAAAAAGAAGGAATTTGTACCTTGAACTGAAGTTAACTCTTAATGGCTCTATGTTTGCGTTTGCTTTATATACGTTTTGTACGAGCTTGCACAAGCGTTCAAAATAGGTATTGCAGAAGAGACTTCCCGATTCTTAAAAAGGGAACAAAATCATAAGTTTGTTGCGAATTGTTGCAATAACGATTGACAACTCTCTGATCTGCATTAGAATAAGGTAGTGTTGGGTCTTAGCACCCGATGACACCCATACTCAAAGGAGTGGCTAATGGGAGACATTATGCGCCCAGTTCCTTTTGCGGAACTTATTACTCGTATTGTTGGCGAATTTCGTAACCATCATTCAATTTTTGGAATTGCCGAAGAACAGTTTTATCAGGACAACGGCAAAAACAGTATATCTGTATTTGGTCAGAGTTGTTCCACCCCTTGTGGGCCTGCAGCAGGACCCCACACGCAGCTGACACAAAACATTGTCGCCAGCTATCTCGTTGGTGGACGCTTCATGGAACTGAAGACAGTGCAGATCATGGACACTTTGGAGATCGATAAGCCTTGCATTGATGCTCGCGATGAAGCGTACAATGTGGAATGGTCCACAGAGTTCACCCTTCCGAAGGCTTGGGATGAATATGCAAAGGCATGGATCATCCTCCATCTGCTTGAAGCGGTAATGCACAAGGGTACGTTTGATAAACCCTCTTTTATCTTCAACATGTCCGTAGGATATGACCTCGCAGGTATCAAGACCGATCGTATGCAACAGTTCATCAACTCGATGATCGACGCACGTCAGGATAGCCGTTTTGACGAGTACCTCGCAGAGCTTGATACCATGCTTGATGAAGGGCTTTTCGATGGTACCAAGTGGGAAGGACTTGAGAATAAGCTCAAGGGCCTGACAGCAAAGATCAGTGCCAACATCAGCCCTTCAACAACCCTAAGTACCATGCACGGATGCCCGCCAAAAGAGATTGAGGCCATCTGTTCCTATATGCTTAGCGAAAAGAAGATCAATACGTTTGTAAAGCTCAATCCCACCCTCCTTGGCTATGACAAGGTGCGTGAGATTTTGGATAATCTCGGATTTGATTACATCACCTTGACCAGAGAAAACTTCGAAAACGACCTGCAATACAACGACGCAATTGCGATGTTGCACCGCTTGGTTGATCTGGCAAAAAAGGAAGGACGTGGGTTTGGCGTAAAGCTGACAAATACCCTCGGTTCTGTCAACGACCAGGAACAGCTTCCCGGTAAAGAGATGTATATGTCGGGCCGTGCGCTACTTCCTCTCTCAACAACAGTAGCCACCATGCTCAGCAAGGAGTTTGACGGCAAGTTGCCCGTCTCCTACTGTGGAGGTGCCACTGCCCTTACGGTACAAGCACTCTTTGAGACCGGCATCAGGCCCATAACCTTAGCTACAGACCTGCTCAAGCCCGGTGGCTATGGCCGACTGAAGCAGATGGTTGAGATCCTTGAAAAAAGCAAGGCGTGGGATATGCAGGGAATTGATCTCAAGAAGCTTGAGAAACTCGCCTCTGACGCCTGCGAGGGAAAATATATCGAGGTAAGCAAGGATTTCCGAGGTACCGATTCAGTGAAGATTGATGAGGACCTGCCTATGTTCGACTGCTATGTAGCCC
>CAYSIH010000120.1:0-5807 GCA_964431005.1 uncultured Sphaerochaeta sp.
CGACTAAACATATAAGGATTGAAATGATGGTTGATGAAAAGACAAAAAACATGATTCTTGCAGGAGAGGCAGTACTGGGCATTGAACTTGGATCGACCAGGATCAAGGCAGTGTTGGTCAACGACCAGAATGAACCCATAGCTGGGGGAGGCTCTGATTGGGAAAACACCCTTACAGATGGATACTGGACCTACTCTCTCGACGATGTCTGGAAAAATCTGGCAATCTGTTTTGCAAACCTGAAACAGGATGTCCAACAGAAGTTTGGTGTTACCCTTACAAAGACCAAAGCCTTGGGCATCAGCGCCATGATGCATGGGTACCTTGCCTTTGACAAGGATGGCAAACTGCTGGTCCCTTTCAGGACCTGGCGAAACACCACCACCCATACTGCGGCTGATGAGCTCTCAGACCTGTTTGATTACCCGGTCCCTGAGCGATGGAGCATCTCCCACCTCTACCAGGCCATCCTTAACAAGGAAGAGCATGTGAAGGACATCTCCTACATCTGTACGCTCTCAGCCTATGTCCACTGGCTTCTTACCGGCAAGAAAGTCCTGGGAATCGGTGATGCCTCTGGCATGTTCCCTATCGATATCAACACAAGTGACTATGATGAGGTGATGATCAGCAAGTTTAATACCCTTGTCCAGGAGAAAGGCTTCTCCTGGAAGATAGGGTCCCTGCTACCTCGGGTGCTGCTTGCAGGTGAGGGAGCGGGAACGCTTACCCCAGAGGGATCGCGCCTACTCGACCCAAGCGGAAGCTTTACCCCCGGCATCCCCCTCTGCCCCCCTGAAGGGGATGCAGGCACCGGCATGGTTGCGACCAACAGCATTGCCCAGAGAACTGGGAACGTCTCAGCAGGGACATCTGTCTTTGCCATGATAGTCCTGGAACATGAGCTGTCTAAAAGCTATAACAAGTTCATAGACCTGGTCACCACCCCGGACGGATCGCTGGTTGCCATGGCTCATGCAAACAACTGTACAGGCGAGTATGACCGTTGGATGGCGCTGTTTGCCCAGGTGCTTGAGGCGACAGGGACCAAGATACCAAAGCACCAGCTGTACGATACCCTTCTGGGCAAAGCCCTGGAAGGTGCAAAGGATTGTGGTGGACTGCTCCCCTATAACTACATATCTGGGGAGACCATGACAGGCATCTATGAGGGCAGGCCACTCTTCATCCGCCTCACAAAGAATGAGTTTACGCTGGAAAACTTCATGCGTGCCCAACTCTTCACTGCCCTTGGAGCGTTGCGGGTCGGAATGGATATCCTCTTTGAGGATGAGAAGGTTGAGATTGACACCATCAACGGGCACGGAGGTTTCTTCAAGACTCCTGTAGTCGGCCAGACTATGATGGCTGCGGCCTTGCACACACCCATCTCGGTACTAAAGACAGCAGGAGAAGGAGGGGCCTGGGGTATCGCTCTTCTTGCTTCCTACCTGGCACACAAGGACAAGATGAAGCTGCAAGATTTCCTTTCCGAAAAGGTCTTCGCATCAAGCGCAGCTTCGGTAATAACCCCCAGCAAGGAGGATATTGATGGGTTCAACGCCTTCTTCATCAATTACAAGAAGGGTCTGGCAGTAGAAAAAGCAGCTGTAGAACATCTTCCTTGAGGATAGGAACGTATCCCTGACGCTTAGTTCCGCTTCTTTCATACAGGTCATCACGGGCTGGGGTGTACATCACTCCGGCCCGTACCTTCCGAAACCCATGGATCAGCCGCCAGCCTGTCCCCTGCCCTGTTGTTTCTTCCCTGTTAAAAACCGAATGTCTCCCCAATCTTCAAAGCCGATGATGCAGTGGAAGAACCTTCAGATTATCCGTACTTCCTATAGAGGCATTGGCTTATCAGACAGATGACCTGTCAGGAGGTATCTTCTCTTACTCTTAGGTTGCATCTCTGCAAGACCATGCTCTTTTGTTAGAAAGCACAACTTCTGTCATAAGGATAGGTAAAATACTAGTAAAGCAACAGTATCTATTATCTATAGCAATCATATTTTTTGATTGATGGGCATATGAACCTGCTATCATATATCACACTTCTGGAATGATCAAATCTTGTACAAACTTCTTTTACCCTATATTATGTGCGTATCTAGTTCATTTACGATGAATAGGACCAATCATGATAAAGGGAAATATAGGATGAAACAGCGTACAATACTTTTTATTATCCTCATCACCATATGTTCTCTTCCCTTGTATGCAGCAGAGCTCACCTATGACATGTCTACCGGTAAGATATCAGGATTCGACCTCACGAATCCAGACAATCCTTTTACTCCCGCCTCTTATGCAAACGCAACAGAGGTCTGGACCAAGCCTGGGTTTGTAGGAAGGTTGAACTATCGTGGGGAGCCCACTACCCTCACCTTCAGCAACACAGGCTCTGTAGCCACAGGAACTCAAAACAACAGATTCTATTTCACGTTCAATACCAACGGGACCATCAGACTGGACCGATGGAGAGAGTTTTTCTTGGTGACCAGAGTAAAGGGTCTCTACCATAATGGAGCTCAGCATGATTTTTCAGGAACCAATACCGTTGTTGCCAATAATGGAGGGACCGTAGCCATCACCGAAGGTGCGGGACCGGAACTGGTAGCCTCAGGGCAAACCGGATACAATTCGTCTGGAACAGCTGGAACCTATAATGGAAGCAATACTTTCAAGTACAAGTATAAATACCAATTCATATGGGTGGACGTAACAGTTATCCTCACTGATAAGAAGAAAAACCTGAATAAGGGATATTATACAACTCAAATCACGGCCAGCAGCACCACAGGGGTGAACTATACCATGATGCTGATAGGAGAGCGAGACCCAAAGAACAATCAGGGCGAACCATCAGCCTTCTATTTCGGTGTGGAAAGTATCGTGGCAAACCCCTTTCCCTATGCAGACCTCTTCAGCAAGAACAGTCTGGGGAACTCTCTGTTAGTGGGGAAACTCAGATATTTCTCCTTAGATGACTCCGCTAATGTGCGGTTTGCTTCAAACCTAGCAGGGAATGCGATTGTCTTCACTCTCAAATCAGTTGGAGCACTGCCTGTTCCTTACAGTGTGGTATTCGACCCTACAGCACCCAATACAGCCTCTACTCTCATTACCTCAGCAAATACCACATTTGCAACCGCCTATATGCCGGCAATATCCCCTATTGACAACACATCCACTGATGCCAATATTCTTGAAGGGGAGATTCGTATCTTTGTCGCACCTGAGACCTATCCAGTTTCCGGAACCTACTCCTCTACCATCTACTGCATCCTGACCCAGACGTAACGGGTCAGGTACACTCCAACAAAGTGGCGATGATCTTCTGGTCACTAGGAGCAAACTGAAGGCTCTCGAGCTCTTCAGCGGTTACCCACCTATAGGTTGTGTGGACGCTCAAAGAGGGTTCCTGCACTAGGGTACAATATACCCAGTATGCCTTCTGATGATAGAGCGTTCCCTTATTCACAAAATCGTGCGTGTGCAGCAGCGGTCCAACCTCGATATCGAGCTTGAGCTCCTCTAGAAACTCTCTCTTCAAGGTCTCTTTTTCACTTTCGTCCCACCTGTTCTTGCCTCCAGGGAACTCCCAGAGGCCTCCGATGGATCCCTTGTCTTCACGTTTGGCAACAAAGTACCGTCCCTCTTTACAGAGTATCCCTGCAGTGGTTATCCGCTCAGCTGTATAAGTTTCCATCCTACCATCCTCATAACAACACCGACATGGGAACCAAGAAGTGGAGCAAAGCCACTATAGAGGTAATGAATCCCAAGTTGCGCTTATTCTTCTCAAAATATTGTCCCGTCGCTTTGAGCACGGACTTTTCTTCCAGGGGTTCGTCCTCATCCGTATGCCTGAGGGCGTGAAACACATACCAGAACGTGAGCAAAAGCGTATTGGCCATCGGGAAAAGGTCCCCTAGCAGGCGTGGTCCAGGGGCCATGGGAAAAAACCCCAAGGCAAGGCCCAAGGCGAACCCTGTGATGATCAGGACTATCCGAAACACCCTTTTGGTACGAAAAATATACCGTAATGAGAGCAGAAGGGAAAATCTTCCCCCATATGTATCACTAAGAAGGATCCCAGCACCTACCAGGAGATAGACTATCGACAGGAAATAGATTTGCATCATCGTTCGGATCCCATAACAACCTTCCCCAGATGTTCAATAAGCGTTTCACAGTCATAGTAGCCTCGTTTTTCCCGAGCTACCGAGCCCGCCTCCTGATGGAACAGGACCCCTAGAAGCGACGCCTCTTGCAGTTCCATGCCACCAGCCAACAGAGCCGCAATGACCCCGGAGAGCACATCACCACTGCCGGCAACCCCGAGGGAGGGGTTGAGCCCCTCAACCACAGCCAGGTGTGTTTTCCCAGGGGTAGCGATATGCACCAAGGAACTTTTTATAACTAGGGTGGCATTAAGACGGTCAGCCATCTCCTGGACCATAGAAAAAAATGCTAGAGGTGTATCCTCAGGCAACTCTCCATAAAGAGCTGTTGCGAGCGTCTTCAGTTCGCCTAGGTGGGGTGTCATGACCAAAGGCCCAGAGATGATAGGTTGTTTTTCTTGCAACAGCGATGCATAGGCGGTGATGCCGTCGGCATCAAGGACGATGCGTTTGCCTAAAGCTAGGATACTTTCCAACAGGGCAGAACGATCTCTACCCCACCCCGGACCGACCAATAGTGCATCATACCTAGAAAGGTCCACCACATGGTCCAAGATACGAACCATAACAGAAGGCATCTCTGTCGCTGCAATGGGATAGACTTCCTCATCACAGAACAGTGTTACCAAACCAGCCCTGGAGGCGAATGCTGAGCGTGCTGACAACCTGGCAGCCCCGGTATACTTCTTGCTGCCTCCGACTATGCCCAGGTGACCGCGACTGTTCTTAAAGGAAGAGGAGGAAAGCTTCCCCAGGGAAATGTCAGAGAGGGTATAGAGGTTAGCCATGACTGGAGACTCTTCCAACAATTGGGGAGGGAATGAGGGGTTTTTCACCACTATCTCCCCACAGGCAGAACGAGTATAGGGATGAAACATCGCAACCTTTCTTCTTCCAAAAGTTATGCAAAGATCGGCCTGGAAATGGGGCGAAGAGACAGGGACATTCTCACTTATCCCCGAGGGTGTGTCTATGGCAATCCTGTAGGCTGGACTCTGGCTTGCCAGCTCAACAAGAGCGAGGGCATTCCCTCGCAAGGGGCCCTTCAGCCCAGTTCCGGTAAGTCCATCAAAGAGGAGATCGGCTTGGCTGATAGCCTCTCTTACTGCAGAAGATAAGGTCTTATCGACAGTAATGAGATCTATGCCATATCGCTTGATTATCTCAAGCTGAAGTTCGCAAGAAGGTGAAAGTTGCTTACCGGTCATGATGCACAAAAGTGCACGATGACCACTGTTATATGCTAGGCGAGCAACAGCGAGGGTATCGCCACCGTTATTACCACTGCCGCAGAGAAATACCAGAGAGGCTTCCAATGAGGGAATTCTCGTCTGGACTTCAAGCCAGACACCCATGGCGGCACTCTCCATTAAGGTGAGGGCCGGCAACTTGAAGTCAAGCTGCGATGCAGCATCGATTTTGGCAATTTCAGAGGAGAGTGCAATATGCTTCATACAAGTACTGTACAGCAGGAAAAGGGGGTGGTCAACAAACCACGCTTGACAGATTTTATGAATCTCTGTAGGGTAAAGATGTCCTGGGGTGGCCGATGGCCTGAGATCACACCCGTTAACCTGATCTGGATAATACCAGCGGAGGGAGACACGCAATTCTCAA
>CAYSIH010000121.1:0-5792 GCA_964431005.1 uncultured Sphaerochaeta sp.
CCTTGCTTTTTTAGGCTACATGCTATGAGTTAATATATTGCTGAAAATGGGGAGATTTGTCATGCATATGGACATTTTCTTTTTTCCCTTCTATGGTGGACATATTAACCTTTGAGGTATGTGTAGTATGCGGCAGATTTCCACCTTTACCAAAGCCGAGTCGGAATTGCTCGATCGGTGTGAAGAGCACCTAGGCGAATCTTCGGCGACCTTATATTCTCATCTCCAGGCTTTGCGTAGTGATGTACGGCTGCTCTCTGAAATTGCAAACAGGTCTCCTTCTCCAAATCAGGACTTTAACGGTCATATAGATGGGCGATCATGGAGGACTCTGGCTGAAAAGCTCAAGAACCAGGGCATTGATGCTGTGGTCAATCTTCCTGTCAAAGCAGTGGTGGGCCGTTCGTTTCTGGTAAGTAAGCTACACATGTTCGGCTTTCTTGAGAAGATTTCCCATACACAGCCTTTGCTAGTTCCCTTGCAACCTGCCATTGAGGATAGCTATCATAACACCCTCTTTAACCTGATGGCGGAAGATCTCTACGTCTCGGTCATATCAGAAAGCAAAGGCGGTGAACTCTGGTTGCACCGAGCAACAGAAGAGCTGATAAAGATGTGGGATTTCCGCACCAGTGTCAACAAAAGTGAGTTTGCACCAAACTTAAGGAAACTATGGATAGCACGACATACCATTGTCCCTGTTCTTGGAACGTTGATGGGAACTGTCGAGTTGATGGGCCTGTCTTTTGGCCTTTCTTCAATCTGGTACTCCTTCATCACCTCCCAGATAAAGAAGGAGGGTATGACCCATGCGCTGGAAGAGTACCTTTTTTCACTCAGCTATGAGCAGATAAGCTTGCTCAGAGGATATATGCGTGACAAAGGGGTTGCTGCCATCAGCAGAAAACAGGCGCATGAATTGCTTGAGGAGTGTGGTGAGTCTGTATTTGAAAAAGGGGAGGGCTCTTCAGCTATCCAGCTCTACCGCTCTTTTTTACAACGCCAGACCCTTGCAAAAGGGAGGCGCCTTACAGGGAGCAAAGGCCCCCATAGGAGCCTTGAAGAGTATTTCCTAATCTACCTCTGGGAACTGGACGAAGGTATGGAGACAGAATTGGACAAGGAGTAACGATACCCCTTGTCCTCATCTGTTGGTCCCTAGAGTGCTAGGGTATAGATTTCATGGATCTCTTTCTTGCCAAGAGTCATGACGCTTCCCAAGGTCCGTTTACCAAAGAACGTACATTTCTCAGTCATCTCATCAATCTGCGCCTTGGTAGGTTCGATGCCCAGCTCCTTGAGGCTGGTGGGCATGCCGATGCTTCTGAAGAAATCTTCCATGGCCTTGATTGCAGCAAGTGCATCTGCATCTGCATTGCCAGTCTGCTTGATTGCAAATACCCGCTGCCCGAATCTGGCAAACCGATCACTTTTGTTTTTGTACACATATCTTGCCCAGGTGCCCCAGATCGCTGCGATGCCAGCACCGTGAGCAACATCAAACATACCACCCAGTTCATGTTCAAGCTGATGAGGAGCCCAATCCCCTCTGGAACTGTTGCCAGCTCCGGTTAGGGAGTTGTGCGAAAGGCTGCTTGCCCACATCAGGTTGGCCCTAGCATCATAGTCATCACTTTTCTCTTTCAGAACAAGCGAGAAATGGATGACAGTCCTGAGCAGACCCTCTGCAATCTCATCGGTAAGGTACATGGTAGGGCCTTCTTGGAAGTATCTTTCGATGGTATGCATCATGATGTCCACTGCCCCGCTCATGCTCTGGTAGGTAGGTAGGGTATAGGTGAGCGTAGGGTTGAGTATTGCAAATTTACACCGTGAATGTGGGGAGTTCGCCCCTCGTTTCAGATCCCCATCCTCATTGGTGATGACCGATGAGTCGCTCATCTCGCTACCGGCAGCTGCAATGGTCAGAATGGCGCCCAGGGGGATACACCCCTGTATTTCACGATTCTTTTCGTAGAAGTCCCAGACCTCCCCATCGTGGTAGAGTCCGTATCCTATGGCTTTTGCCGAGTCGATGACCGAACCCCCGCCAACGGCAAGAATGAAGTCAACGCCTTCCTTTTTTCCGAGCTCAATGCCCTCATGCACCTTTGAGAGCCTTGGGTTAGGGACTACTCCCCCTAAAAGGACATGATCGATATGCGCTTTTTTGAGGGAAGCACATATCCTGTCAAGAAGACCCGAGCGTTTTGCGCTGGCTGAGCCGTAGTGCACCAGCACCTTTTTGCAGTTCTGCTCCTGTATGAGAGAGCCTACTTGTTTTTCAGCCTCTTTGCCGAATACCACTTTTGTGGGTGTGTAAAAGGTAAAATCTGTTGTCATCTTTGTCCTCCGATTAATATCCGAAACTTTCGCCGACTATGAGGACCTTGATCCTCTTAGGGTATTTTTGGTGAGAAAAAACTACATAGTTCGAGCATATGGTGTTTTCGCAAGCACCTGCACCAAGTGCCATCAAATTGTCATCACTACAGTGCGGGTTGAGGCATTTTCCATGGGTTTTGCAGTACGTCTCATAGCCGAGTCTCACCGAATTGGCTGGGGCTGCTATCTGCTTAACCCTCACCACAGCGGCATTGAGGTCGAGCACTATCTTATCCCATGATACTACGAGGATTACCTGCTTGGGGCCATAGAGCATCGCTGCAACCCTGTTAGAGAAGCCATCGGCACAGTACAGCTCCCCATGTTCGGTGATTGCATTGGCGCTTGCGAAATAGGTGTCGACAGAAAAGCTGTCCAGGAGAACCTGGTCTATTTCGCTTTTGGAGAGACCCTTCTTGTGACGGTCAAAAAAAGTATAGTCACCGCTGCGCAAGAGGTCGAGCACTCCTGTCTCCACAAGGCTGACAGAGCCTCCTACTGCAACCTTTTCCCCCTCTTTCAGATAGGATTGTACAGTTGGTAGGATGCCATCCATAGTAGGGATGTAGAGTGCCTCCATATTGTTCTTCTTGAGAGCCTTGATGGTCCTGTCAACCATCTGCTCTCGTATTTTTCGTTTGTTCTTATCCATATTGGTACTCCCTTTGACTATAGGATACCCTATATGAAGAGGTCTCTGCAATAATGGGTTGCTAGCCTGTGCCAATAGATGTGGATATGGATTTCTTATATAAGTTGCATCCTGAGCCATTCAATCGTATCTTATAGGTAAGGAGCAACTATGAATATTACCTTTTTTGGTGCGGCACAACAAGTCACAGGTAGCTGTACACTTGTAGAGTGTGCAGGCAAAAACATATTGGTCGATTGTGGTCTTCCTCAGGGCAATGATGAACAGGAGTCAGGCATTGGGCTTCCTTTCGTAGCCTCTTCCATCGATTACCTCTTGCTTACCCATGCCCACATTGATCACAGCGGCAGGATTCCCTTGCTTGTAAAGGATGGTTTCAAGGGAAAGATACTCACCACACCGGCAACAATTGACCTGTGTGAGATCATGCTTGCAGATAGTGGACATATTCAGGAGATGGAAGCTGAATGGAAAAGCCGTAAATCACGGCGAGCAGGTAGGGGGAGTGTGGAGCCCCTCTATACGGTTGAGGATGCCCAGAAAGCAATGCAATATTTCGAACCCTGCGAGTATAATACCATCATTGATCTTGGAGGAGGGGTGAAAACCCGGTTCGTTGATGCAGGGCATCTGTTAGGTTCTGCTTCGATAGAACTATGGCTCAAGGAGGGAAAGGAGAACCGTAAGCTTGCTTTCTCAGGCGATATCGGCAATTTTGATCAGCCTCTTATCAAGGATCCTGAGTATATCGACAATGCAGATTTCGTCATCATGGAGTCCACCTATGGCAACCGTCTGCATAGGAAGCCGGAGAATGCTGTGGGGTATGCGGTTCCTACCAGCGTACGCGCCCAGGAGTTGGCCGACATTGTGGAGAGGACTTTCTTGCGGGGAGGCAACGTGGTCATCCCGGCCTTTGCTGTGGGAAGGACCCAGGAGATACTCTATTTGCTTAGGGTGATCATAGAGAACAAGCTCTGTCCGTCTTTTCCTGACTTCCCTGTATTTGTCGATAGTCCTCTTTCGGTTAAGGCTACCAATGTATTTGCCGGTAATATCTTCGGGTATATGGATGAGGAGACAATGGCCTTGGTGGATAAGGGCATCAACCCCATCATCTTTCCATCCCTGACCACAATAACTGCAGTAGAAGGGTCCAAGGCTCTTAACCGGCGTAAGGGCAGTAGTGTCATCATCAGCAGTAGCGGCATGTGTGAGGCCGGAAGGATCAAACACCACCTGAAGCATAACCTATGGAGGGCTGAAAGTACGGTGCTTTTCAGTGGTTTCCAGGCTGGAGGCACCCTAGGGCGATCAATCTTGGATGGGACTAGGCATGTGACTCTCTTTGGCGAGCAGATAGACGTTAAGTGCGAAGTGGCAGAGCTGCACGGTATCAGCGGTCATGCAGACCAGACTGGTCTGGTGAAATGGCTCACTTCATTTAAAAAAGAACCAAAGCTGGCTTTTATAAATCATGGAGATAAGGACGTTGCCCCTTGGTTTGCCTCGTTTGTTTCCAAGACTTTGGGTATCAGGGCGTACGCTCCTGAAATCCTGCAACATTTCAATCTTCTGGATGAGGCTTCCTTTCCTGCAGCAGAGATTGTCGACGACTCAACCGCTGTCTATCTACGTGAGCTTTCTGAGGCTGTCGCCTTGCTTAAGAAGGAGGAGGACACACTTTTGTCTGTGGTTAGCCGCTTGGAGGCAGCAGGTAAGGAGTCCGACATTGATGAGAAGCGCGCAGTGCGCCTGACCAATGCAATTAACCGTTTGGCCAGTGATCTTGAATATTTGCAGATAAAGTGGGGTGGTGATTCTGACTAGAACTTCAGGCCGAAGACAGCGCCCCATGCGGGCTGCTTCAGTTTGGTGAACCCCATCTTTTCGTAGAAACCAAAAGCTCGGGTGTTGCGTCCATCCACCCCTAGGTGAATGCCCTCAACATCCGCTTTTTGTACGCTTTCCATGAAGGTGAGCATCAGGGCTTTTCCTATTCCCTTTCCTTGAAGGGTTTCAAGTAGGTTTACATGCAGATGTGCTGGATAGCCGACATGTTCCCAAACGCCTTCACCAGGACCTTTGTTGATGAGTCGTATGATGTCTTTCTCGTTCTCACTTTTAAAGGTCGTTACGTTTTCATAGTGTTGTTTGAGAGGGGGCAACCAGTGGCTGTTCATCCAGCTGTTGAAGGATACGGTATCACTTGTTCCCACTATATAGCCGGAAGGCCTGTTGTACTGATCAACTGCAATGAAGCAGAGGGAAGGGTCAAAGAACAGGTAAGGGGCAGCATAAAAGTGCCCGACACAAAACGGATCATAAAAATACTCTGTGCCATCAAGACCGGAAAGGGTCGTACGAAGACTTATTTCATAGAGATAGGGTAAATCCTGTTCTCTAGCTTGTCTGATATGTTCCATGATAAGAGTCCTCCAGCCAACAAACATTAGAATACTCTGGAAAGGGAAGATATATCAAGCAGGAAAATATGTTCCAAAGAGCTTATTCGCTATCAGATAAGCAAAAACTAGCTTTGTTACGAAAGAAAAGTATGAAAATGCTGAAAGGGCTGGACTAATACGCTTTTACAGTGTAGTATCGTATCTCGTTCGGCTATGAGAACTTTACGATATTTATTACGGTAATTTGCAAAAGCACTTGACCGGAAAGAACAAAATAAAGTACTCTAGCGGAGCGCCTCAGCGATGGGGCAGGGAGCACAGGCAACTGGGCGGCCCGCGATTTATGA
>CAYSIH010000122.1:0-1490 GCA_964431005.1 uncultured Sphaerochaeta sp.
AACGTGGTCTATGGAAAAAAGACCGGGTCGACTCCTGATGGAAGAAAGATGGGAGAACCTTTTGCCCCTGGGGCAAACCCCATGCATGGACGTGATACCAAGGGGTGTGTGGCAAGCATGAAAAGTGTGGCCAAGATTCCGTATGACTATGCCCAGGATGGCATATCCTACACCTTCTCCATCGTCCCAGGTACCCTAGGTAAGGATAGGGAGATGCAGAAGACAAATCTGGTTACCCTTATGGACGGCTACTTCGCTGAAGATGGGCATCATATCAACGTCAACGTCATGGAGAAAAGTACCCTCCTTGATGCCATGGACCACCCCGAGAAGTATCCACAGCTGACCATCCGCGTCAGTGGCTACGCAGTAAACTTCATCAAACTGACTCGCGAGCAGCAGCTTGATGTCATCCACAGAACGTTCCACGACCACCTGTAAGGAGGATAGCATGAGCATACAAGGAACTGTGCACTCAGTAGAGACTTTTGGCACCCTTGACGGACCTGGAGTGAGGTATGTGCTTTTTCTCCAAGGCTGTTCGTTACGATGCCGATATTGTCATAATCCCGACACCTGGTCGATGAAGGGTAAAAACGTAACCGATAGCGAAACCGTGCTCAAGGAGATACTCTCCTACCGCTCGTTCATCGCTAAGGGAGGGGTCACCTTAAGTGGAGGAGAACCTCTGTTACAGCCTGCTTTTGCCCTGGATATCATACAACGATGCAAGGAAGAAGGGCTTCACACCGCCATCGATACCTCAGGGGTTGTCCCCTTGGAGCTTTCCAAGGAGGTCATCGATGAGGTGGACCTCGTACTGTTGGACATAAAAAGCCTCGATGACAAGCAGAGCTTCAGCCTGACAGGAATGGGAAACGCCAATACGCTGGCCACCTTGGAGTATTGTGAGAGCATCGGTAAGAAGGTATGGCTGCGCCATGTGTTGGTACCAGGCTGGACGCTGGACAAGACGAGACTGGAAGAGCTGGCCCTCTACCTTAAGGATTTTTCCTGTATCGAGCAGGTCGAACTGCTTCCCTATCACAGCATGGGTCAGTACAAGTGGGAACAGCTCAAGCTTGATTACTCGCTCAAGGGAGTGAAGGAGCCAGGAGCCAAGGAGTTGGCAATGGCCAAAGCGGTGTTTGAAAAACAAGGCTTACGTGTCCTGATGAGTGGCATTGCCAAGACAAAGGAGACCAAGGTAGGTTGAGCTAGGAGGCAAGTCTCGTCCCAAAAGATGCATCTGTTTTCAGAATATCAAACGATAGAGAAAGAAAGCGAGAGGAAGATACTACAGAAGAAGGCCGATTCAACCATTTGGTTGATCCGGCCTTCCCTTATTTCTTTCTCAAATCCAATTGTTTCTTTGATCTCAAACTAGATTATTCATGCAGTGTACCTTAGCGCCTGCCTCTAGGCCCAGTTTGGAAAACTTCTCTGCCCTTGCCTGAATTCTGATAACTTACCTGCCTGTTCTGCATCAT
>CAYSIH010000122.1:1590-5785 GCA_964431005.1 uncultured Sphaerochaeta sp.
GACCTGGTCTTTCGTTTTGGTTTATTAGCTGATTCTGAATTTCTCCCTTACCAGCCCATAGGGGAATACCCTCTGCTGTACGGAAGGAATACCTGTTTTCATCGGTAGCTAGTGTTACCGCTGAGATATCAGAATCAAGCACAAACCCTCTGACTACAGCCCTTGATCCCTCATTGAGGGCGATCCCTTTGGGATAGATGACCTGATAGTTCCCCAGATGCAAGGCATACTCACTGCCTGTAGTGGTAAGATACCACTCGCCATCCTCTTCAGAGAGCGTACCCGATAGAATACCCAATTGTCCCAAGCGGACAAAGTCCCTTCCCTTCAGATTACTATTCGAAGAGGCAAATACCCCTACCGATACCACCACGAGGAGAATGGCTACCATACTGATGTTTCTTTTGTTCATTGAAGACCTCCAGTCTCTTTTAATAGCCTAACAATACCTTCCGGCTATGGAGTTACCACTCACATAAGATAAAGATTAGATAAAGGAGATCAGGGCCTTGGTTGTATCTTCTGAGGTGACGGCAATACTCCACTGATGGGCTTCGACAATCGCTTTCACGATCGGGAGGCCAAGACCTCTGCCCCCTGTCGACCTTGCAGCCTCTCCACGATAGAGACGGTCAAACATATGCATGAGCACGTCCTCTCCTATCTGTCCCTCATTCTCTATGCAAAGAGAGTCGGCCGTGCCAGTTATCCCTACTGTTACCACAAGCTGAATGACTGATTCTTGTTTTCCATATTTGATGGCATTGGATATAAGGTTTCCCAAGGCTCGTTCCAGCAGGGAGGGGTCACAGGTCAAACTTGCCTCAGGCGATACTAGTTTCAGGCTCATACCCTTATTTCTTGCTGGTTGGCTATACTGATCGGCCAAGCTTTGCAAGAACACATCAAGTTTGATCTCCTGGTTTTTTGGAGTAAATCCTGGGGTCTCCAGATACGTAAGCAGGGCAAGGCTGTTTACCAAGCTTTCCAGTTTTTCGGTTTCAAGGACCAGTTTTTCCAAGCGTGGCTTCTCTACCTTGAAGACCCCGTCAACCATAGCTTCCAGCTGTGCACGCAAGACAGACAAGGGGGTACGCAAATCATGGGCAATATCCTCTGCCCACTGTCGCCGTAGTTGTTCTTCCACTACCAGATGGTCCTGCAGGACCTGTGAGGCTTGTGCAATGTCATTGAACTCGGCAATTTTTCCCAGCCGGAGAGGGACGCCCCTCTCTCCATCGGCCATACGTTGCAAAGAACGTACAACGCTTTTGCTCTCACGTTTCAACGGAAGGGTAAACAGATAGGCAAGAAACAAGGAAAGCACCGCTGCCGCCACCAAAGCCCAGAGCAGCAGCAACTTGGAAGTAGCAATGAGAAACCCGTTGGACTCACTCTCATCAAAAGCGGGAAGATGCAAGGCATACCTGAAAGCCAATGAGCCATCATCAAGGGTCACATTATTCCATTGCTGGATATCCTTAAGATTCCTGAGGACCATCCTTGCCTGCCCTCCCCCCCTTTCCGCTTGCTTATAGTAGTACAGCAGCGATCCGTCCGATTTGGTAATCACAAGGTATTCTGGGGCAAAGGGAAGACCCTCAAAGGCCCGTACCAGATCAGTCTGTGTCACGGCGCTGCCTTTGGCAGTTGCTTCCTTTTGCAGGGCCACCAGTGTGTCAGTCACATACAGGTGCAAGGCCGACTGCTCATCCTCATACCAGACCTGCATTATCTCTCCAAGGCCAAAGGTAAGCAGCAGTGCAAGGACCGAGGCAAATATGCCAAGGGAGATAAGCACAAGAGCCAAGGAACGAGCTGAAAGGCGATTGAAGAACTGCCGTGCCTTGTTCGTCTTCATAGGACAGCCTCCCCTATCCATTTGTAGCCGAAACCACGCACAGTCTCTATCCACTGGGCATCACCGAGCTTAGATCGGAGGTTCTTCAGGTGGGTATTGACCGTACGATCCGATCCGTCATGCAGATAGTCCAGGCACTGTCCAAGGATTCTTTCCCGACTGATGAGCTCTTCAGGATTCGAGGAGAGGAAAAGCAGAATCTTCCACTCTACCTTGGTAAGGGACACTTCTTCAGTATCAAGAAGTACTTGGTGGGTAGTCTTGTTTATCGTGAGATGGCTTTTGCCGACTTTCCACTCTTTTATGCTACCATCTCCAGCTGTAGAGGGTGTTTGGGAACTATCGAGCCTTCTCAAGATGGCCTGTACACGCAGAACCAGCTCGCGAGGGGAGAAGGGTTTTACGATGTAATCTTCTGCTCCGAGTTCCAAGCCTAGGATTCGGTCGCTCTCAGACTCCTTGGCTGTCAAAAAAAGAAAAGCAACGTCGCTATGTGCTTCACGTATGCGCTTTGCAAGTTCAAAGCCATTGCCATCAGGGAGCATCACATCAAGGATGCACAGTCGTGCCTTCTTGAAAGCCAGCGATTCTACCACCGAGGCTACAGAGCTGAATTGTTCAACCTCATAATCTGAAAGTTCCAGATAGGAACAAATTGTTTCACGTATAGCGTCATTATCTTCCACTACATATATCATGGTCCAAGTGTACGACCAGCCCTATGGGTAAGCAAGGACAGAACAGGGAAAATATCTTTTGGTATGCCTAACTTTACCAAATCTTTACCTATTCCTGTGACAAGCCATTCCAAGAGGAGGCAATACTGAGCATGTACGGAGGTGCTTCATGGTTTCAAAACGATATTTTCTGATCAGTATCCTACTGCTCAGCCTCTTGGTTCCCCTCTTCGCCTGTGAGATGGAGTTCAGACTCTCTGGCCCTTCTCTGACAGATATGAGAATCCTTCCCGGCTCTACGATAGCTCTTGAGAAAGGCTCTTCCTACACCCTGCAGGTAATCTTCACTGAAGATCATCGCAACTGTAAGATCCCTGCTGAGGATACTCTCTTCATGCTCGACAAGCAAAAGTGGAGGGTGGACAAGACTGAGCAGGCAGTAGTACTGCAAAGGGCGATAGTCTGGCAAACAAGTGCCAAACGCACCAACGAGACAACCATCTCCTTTATGGCATCAGAGCAAGGGCAAAGAATTCTCAATATTATTCGCACCTGCACGAAGGGAGGCTATGATGAAAACATCATCTTCTCTGTTACATAGGACCAGACGAGATCGATGGATTCGCACTTCCATCCAGGTATCCCTCTTCCTAGGTGCACTCACCCTTCCTGTAGGGATTTTCCACATGATCTGCCCGATGGGAGGCATTGCGACACTGACCCGCCTTGTCAGCCAAGGGTTATTCATCCCAAAGACAGGAATTGCCAACATCATCCTTCTGATGGCGGTCCTCATAACCACGATAGTGACAGGTCCTATATTCTGTGGCTGGCTCTGCCCCTTGGGGAGCATCCAAGACTGGAGCAATGCCTTGGCAAGAAAAATACAGATTCCACAGGCAAAAATTCCCCATACCCTAGACCGGTTATTGAAAGTAGCAAAATACCTTGTGCTGGCACTCATACTGTATGCTACTGCTAAGAGCTTCAACCTGGTATTCATCAAAGCCGATCCCTACTATGCCCTGATGCATTTTTATACTGGGGAAGTGGCTCCCTTAGCCCTGATACTCCTCGGCACTACCCTTTTGGTTTCCTTTTTCATCCAGCGTCCCTGGTGCAGGTGGCTCTGTCCTTTGGGTGCCATCCTTTCCCTCCTGGGAAAATTCAGCATTTTGAAGGTCAAGAGGCCATCGGATGTCTGTATCACGTGTGGTGCGTGCAGCAAGGCTTGCCCGGTAGCCCTAGACCCAAGTGCAAATGAACACGTTGGAGAGAGCAGCTGCATCAGGTGTGGACTATGCGAAGGCGCGTGTCCACCCAAACTACGCACAAAAGGGCATTCCTATACCAGGTCCTTACTCATTGCATTGCTGTTGACTTCGCTGTTCTTCCTTGCACCACTTTTGACCGGACAAGGAAATGCACTGCTTCAAGCAGAGGATGCACATCAGGGGAGCATAACCATGCAGACAAGGCTCAATGAACTTGAAACAATGACAGGAAAAAGTACAGCAGAAATACTCATCCTGCTGGGTCTTCCCAAAGACTATGAAGCATCTATGCGTCTGGTTGATATCGAGGATGACTTTGAGGAGAAGAGTTGGCTGTGGATAGAGAGCCAACTAAAAAATCCCCAGGGAATGCTCTGAGGATT
>CAYSIH010000123.1:0-5758 GCA_964431005.1 uncultured Sphaerochaeta sp.
CTTTGTCGCTTCTCAGAGGCTTGACCAACACTGTGCAGGTTGGCCTTATACCTTCTGTTGGCTTTCGAGAGCCCAAGGAGGTGAAGTCAGCCTCGTAGCTCTCCCCCTCATTTCTCATAACAAGGGGGAACATCCTGTTGAACAGTTCTATGAGGGTGGGTTCGCTACGATAGTTCGTATCAAGGCTGAGGGCCTCTCCTCCAACCTTGCCAAGTTCTCTGTTCAGATGTTTGAATACCCGCACATCCGCACCCCGGAAGCGATAGATCGACTGTTTTTCATCACCTACAAAGAAGAGTTTGTCCGCCTTGAGGGAAGAGGGAAGAGGAATACCCTCACCTTCTACATCCTCCTTCTCGGACAGCAGGTAGAGCAGCTCTTTCTGCTGCTCGTTATTGTCCTGAAACTCGTCGATCATGATATAGCGAAACTTATTCTTAAAATATGCACGTAAGGGGAGGTTCTCCTTGAGAATCTCCACAGCAAGGGAGGAGACATCGCTGAAGGTAAGAATCCCTGTCTTGCGCTTCTCTTTTTGGTAGGACTGGACATACTCACGCACGAAGGCCACCACACTATCGAGCTGCTCCTGGTGTAACAGGACAGAGAGGGCAACACAGAGCTTGCTTCGTAAGGAACGGTATTCCTCTGTGGTTTCACGCAGGAAGGCAAAGTCATCACCTTTTCCTTTCCCTGGCTTTCTGAAGAAGAACTTGTCGCTTGCAAGGAGGTCGAACATCCCCTTTTCATCCAGGCCCTTCCCGAACTCCTCTAGCAACGTATGGGCAATAGTGCGGACAAGAGTCAAGGTCTTAGGCCCTTCTCCGAAGGATGCATACTTTTCCAGCAGGAGCGTAAAGTTGCTGAGAAGATCATAGAACTGCTCGCGAACGCTAGCTATCAATGTGTCAGTGAGATCATCATCAACCTTCCTGGGAAGATAGTAGTGATCGGAGGCAAGGCGGACTAGCATGTTCTCAACCAGGTTGTCAGGGGTATAGAGCTCTGAGAGGATCTTCGCCCCTGCACCGAAGGCGCGCTCCTCTAGCAGGGCATTGGCACAGCGGATGGCACTTTTAGTGTTCTCTTCATCATCGATGGCAAAGTCTCCGGCTATTCCATAGGAGGTGCTGTCGCATCTGAGTATGGTGGAACAAAAGCTGTCCAAGGTGGCAATAGTTGCATCAGGGAACTTGGCCAGCTGCTCTGCAATATAAGAATCATCACCGAAGGCGAGCAACTGACGGTGGATGCGCTCACGCATCTCGCGTGCCGCCTTGCGCGTAAAGGTGAGGGTAAGTATCGCATCACAGTCAGCCTTCCTCTCCAGGACAAGGCGGAGGAACCGGTAGGAGAGCACGGTAGTCTTGCCAGACCCTGCCCCTGCCGACACGACACAGTTCCGATCACAAAATACTGCCTTGAGCTGATTCTCATCCAGGCGCCTGTTATTCTTCTCTAGTACGTCTTCAAAGCTGATCATCGGGTAGCAAACCTCCTTCTGCAGATCGGGCGGTAGATGCACCCCTGGCAGTTTTCCTTGGAAGGGGTTGCCTCAAGATGCCCCCCTTCAATTGCGAGAGCCATCTTTTGGAGGGCCTCTTCTAGAGCTACATCGCAAAACTCCATAAGGGATGTTTGCTCCCTATCCCAGATGGCACTGTAGCGCCCTTCCTTGATGCTGAAGTACGAGGCGTTCACCACCTCAGCTTCCAAAGTCTCCCCTACCAGCTTCCTGTACAAGGGAAGCTGGAACGAGGGTATCTTCTCCTTGATCTTGGTAAAGGGCGCCTTGCCCTTCTTGTAATCGATCACGGCATAGAGCTTCCCTTGGGGGGGATCGAGACAGATGATGCGATCGATCCTGCCCTCCAAGGCGAACAGGTCATTGACGAAAGAGAGCTTCTTCTCAAAGAAGATCGAACGGGTATGGGCAAAAGATTTCTCTTCCGCTTCCAGTATCTCGGTGCATCGATTCCGGAACTCGTAGATGATCCAGGCACGAGTGGGAGGGTTGGGCCCCTTCTCTCCAAAGTACTCTATGAGCTTCTTGTCAAACAGACTGAGCAACAACAGACGGTACTCCTCCATCTTATTGGGGGAGAAATACTCTATTTCTGTAAAAAAGGCTTCATAGACAGCGTGAAGGAACGACCCTATAAGGCGATGGTCGACATTCAGAACCTGGTATTCCGCCTCGTCGACCTCAAACAGGTATTTGCACAGCCAAGCATAGGGGCATCGGACAAAGGTATCGAGGCCGGTCGGAGAAAGATGAATACGACTCTTACCCTCCACCTCACCCTTGAGCAGCGGTACCCACTCCAAGGGAAGGGGATGACGGGCAAAGTCCCTTCTCTTGGAGGAGAGGGAGGTATGGATAGCGCGGGCAAACCACCACTGTTGCCTGTTGGTGACATGAGAGAGAGCCTTCTCGCCTCTCCATACCTGCACCTCCCCTATGAAAGGATCATGAGCTTCTACAACATCTTCTCGCTTATCAGTAATCAGGTTCTGTTCTAAGAAGTATGTGGGAGGCAGAGCCTCTCCCTCATAACTGGAAGTATGGTAAGAGAGATAGAGATGCCCCTCTGCCATCATAGTCGTTTGCAAGGTAGCAACGGTGGTGTCCTCCTCACGGCGGTCCTTAGTCTCTACCGTTTGGGGCAACAGGGTAAGCGGCTGTGACAGGCAAGCAGACCCCTTATGATCAAGGCCCAGGATGAAATGGTGCTCAGCTTCCAAGGGAGCCGTCAGGGGCCAGGGATAGACTTGTATACCTTCCTCATGCATCTGAGGGACATAGAGCTTTGAATCCAAATGATCGAGGAAAAAGCTGAAAACTGAGGGATGAGAACCTAGTGCAACTGAGGCCATAGAAACCTTGATGTTCTCCATGGCATCAAGGCAAAAGGAGTAAACATCCTCGCCTTGGGTGCCTGTCCACTGGGTCTCTATGAAGTAAGAATCCTGAAAATGATTAAGCTTCTTCCTTAACTCTTCGATATCCTTTGCTGTGCATATACCTACAACACTCTCCTTGAAGGCCTTGTACCAAGCTATCAAGGAGGTATTTCTCAGCTGCTCCGTCCATTGGTCAGCTCCCCAAAGCGAGCCCTGCACCACTGCCCTGTCAACAGCTACAGCGAGAAGCTTGCGCTGCGTCTTTAGATCCTTCCAGGGAAAGCCAATGTCCAACAGGAGTGCTTTCATGCTCTCTAGGCTGAAAAGCTCTTCATAGACCTCCTTGAGGCGTGAGAAGAATCTTCCACTGGGATAGAGCAAGGGAGACTTCCCTTGACGAATGACGAGTGGGATGTCATACAGCCAAGCTTCCTGCTCGAGGGAAGGGAGCATGGTGGCTGGGTTGGCACATCCGATGAGGATGTCCCGGGTCGGGACTCCCTCATCAAGGAGGTGGCGAATTCTGCGAAGTGTGGTGCGAATCTCTTCGATATGGTTATCGAAGAGTTCCAGCTTGGTTACATTTTCAAGTGAAAAAAGCGTTGGCTTGACCGTAATCCAGGAGGGAGAGCCCAAGCTCTCAATCAAGCTATCGAGACCAGGAATCAGGGAAGGAAAGAGAATGCAGTATTTCTTGGAGAATACCTCTTCATCTGCAAACTGCAGGGAAGAGTGCTCATACCCCGGTTCAAAGAGCTGGTGCAGAGCAAGGAAGGTGACATACTCCCGATAGAGGATCTTCACATCGTTTTGCATAGTCTCTGGCATCAGGGAGAGCACTTCCTCGTCCAAAGCATCTCCCAACTGGGGTAGCAGGGATGCAATATATTTGCTGAAGCGGCTGTTTGCCTCAGGGAAAGCAGGGTTTATGAAATAGGTAAGTCCATGGTCCTTCTCCAGCAGTGTTCGGGCAAAAAGCTGACGTATCAGGGTATTGGAAGGCTCCTCTTCTGCATGCTTGGGTAGGAACTGGGCCCTGAACAGATCAAAGGAGATGGCCTGCTCTGCCAGGATGGCCTTGTTCTTTCCATGGAGGGCATAGTCTACCAAATATCTTCTTGCAGCCACCTCTGTGGGAAATACACAGATATACCCCTCGTCAAAAGCCGTATGTACATAGATTCGTTTAGTCTCTCTCATAGATTGCAGTATACCACGATTGTGTGTACCATTACTCATGCTTATGCCGGAACAGGGTGAAAAATCCACTCAGAACATAATGGGGTACTTTCCTCCCCTGTCAGGAGCCCTCTCTGTCTTGCTGAGCGTCTATATCTGGTTCAATCTGGGGCCGATACTTGCCTTCCAATTCACAAAGGTTCCCATAGAGGATGAAGTCCTCAAAGCATACCTAGTTGCAAACATACCTTTCTTTGCCATGGCCTTTGGCCTGTTCCTATCCTTGCGCTTTCTCATGCGTACCTCTATCAAGCACGTCATAACCGACAAGAAGAAGATTAACTGGCTGCTCATGCTGAAAAGTGGGGGTGCCTACCTACTAGTGGCGGCGCTGTTTACCCTTGTGCATATCTTGATACAACCCGAGCAGTTCCAACTCTACAACACTGATATGGATACCTTCCTCAAGATGGTTCCATTTGTCCTGATCATTACCCCAATACAGACCACCAGCGAAGAGTTTCTGATGCGTGCAATACCCTCCAGGCTTTTCAGAAGGGGAAAGCTTGTCAGAACAACGAAGAGCATACTCCTAGTCAGCCTCTTCACAGCCCTGTTGTTTACCCTGCCCCATCTCTCCAATCGGGAGATGTTGCAGGCAAGCCAGAAACTTCCTGTCATACTCTACTATGCACTCTTTGGTTTTGGTGGGACTTTCATCAGCCTGAAGGCAAAGGGCTTTGAACCTTCCATCGGCATCCATGCAGTGAACAACCTCTATATCGCTCTTATCTGCAACTACACCAACTCATCTCTGCCTTCCAGACCCTTGATTCTATCAAATGCCGCAGTAGGAACTTTCTGGGATGTGTTGCAGCTGGTAGTGGGCCTCGCTGCTGTGTATGCACTACTTTCTAACACTAAAGCGTTCAAAAAATAGCAGAGGAACAACCATAAAACAAGTAATCAGTAATCAATCGACTTTTCTCGGCTGAAGATCGCTACCAAAAACCTCCCAATAAAAAGAAATAAGCCTCCAATCGCTCAGACTTTTTTATCCTAGCCCCAACGTGTTCGCTGGTGCACTACCAAATCACGATGAATAGAATTATACTTCGGTCTGGAGGCAAAACGATGGATTTCTTACAAAACATGGGTATTGGCATATATTTTCTTATTTTCTTTGGTAAAATTCTAGAAGTAACTGTATCTACGGTACGCATGGTACTCATCAATCGTGGAGAGCGGGTGAAAGGCACTATTCTTGCCTTTTTTGATATTCTTTTATGGCTCGTCATTACAGGGACTGTGTTGCAAGGGTTCCAAGAAGATCCTTTACGGATGCTGGTCTTTGCTCTAGCTTTTTCAGTTGGTAACTACATGGGTTCCTGGCTAGAGGATAAGTTGGCGTTTGGCCTGAGTTCAATTCAAGTCATAGTGCCAGAATCAGAAGAGAGTAAGAAACTCGCTTCTACCTTACGTGATGGAGGCTTTGGGGTAACTGTAGTCAAAGGCACCGGCCGTAGTGGCGAAAGGGATGTATTGATGTTATTTCTCAAGCGGAAACAAATTGCCCAAGCGAAAACCATCATAGATGAAAATTACGAAGGGGCGGTTATCGTAGTTAACGACTCACGAGCCATTAGGGGTGGGTATAGTTCCGTAAAATAGCGTC
>CAYSIH010000124.1:0-5751 GCA_964431005.1 uncultured Sphaerochaeta sp.
CAGCATAGCCAATAGAGGCAAGGAGCGTCAACACAGCAAAGAGATAGAAGAGAAATCCTCGCAAACTGACCCCACCACCAAACAGAGAACTTCCCCATGAGAAAACAGCATGGAGCAATCGATGCAAAACTCCTATCAGAGGGGAAAACCCTTTGCCGAAGAGGAGTACCAACAGAGAGCTTCCCATCAGGGCGAACATTAAAGGAGATGCAAAAGGGGCTATAAAGAGACCTCCTATCTGCCATGTCCCCCAAACTACAAGGGTGGGGATTGCTGTAAAGAGAATTGCATAGAGGGAAGCAAAAAACGGCTCAAGAATCTTTGGCCGATAAAACGAGAACAATCGGTTGCACAGCAGCCCCCCATAGGCAGCATAGCTAAAGAGGCATCCCATGCTTGAGACCGCTGAAGGGAATAGGACAACCTGGATGCAGGCAGTTGCCAGGAAAGAGTAGTAAGAAGCCATGCTCCCCTTGAGGAAAAGCGAGATGATGGCCATCCCCATAGCACGAACCAAAGAGGGCTTGGGTCCCACCAACAGGACATACACAAGGGCCATCCCTACAGAGATGACTCTTCCTCGTCTCTTTCCCAACAGGGGGACAAGCAGGGCGGAGAGCAGGGCTATAAAAAACTGCAGATGCATCCCCGAAAGGGCAAGCAGGTGTGCACAGCCGCTTTGCATGCTCACCTCCTTAAGAGGGAAAGCGCTATCACTTGTTCTCCCCAAAATGAGCATCAGAGCTAGAGAGCGACTCTCATCATCTTCAATCACCTGATAAAACCGTCTCTCTATTAACGAAAGGATCTTGCGTCTGAAAGCCCTCCATCGAGAGAGGGAGAGCACCTGCAGGGAATCAGCAAAGAAAAGGGACCCATCAGGGGCAAGTTCTCCGTAAAGGGATAAGCGGGTACCACTTACCAAGACCTCATCTACCTTCACCAAGGCACTGAGCACACCCTTGGCACTCCCCTCTGCCCCATCACGGGTACCACATGATAGGAGGCGGAGGCGTACGAGTTGTTTGCCACTTTTACAGAGTAAGGAGTCCTCGCCAAGGGTACCCTCTACTTTTGTGATGCGTGCATGAGTAAAGGCCATCCCAACCAGATTGTTCGCTGCTGCCCATCCAAAGAGGGCATAGCAGAAAAAAGAGAAGGTTACGATTGAGATGAGTGTCTTCTTTAGGTTGTTGTGTAAGAAATCCCCTAAGATGCAGAGGGCAAAGCTCAGGATGAGCAGAGCCATTGCCACTACATGGGGATAGGCGAGCAGAGAACTCCCTGTCGCTGCGAGAAAGAAGAGAAGAGGCACGCCTAGGACAGTGCCAAGGCGGACCCAAAAAGAACCACGCATGCCATCTAAGGCATGGCTGTGGTCCTTTTGCTTCAGCCTGCCTGTTCTGCAAGCACTACAGTAAGGGCTAGCAGGGGCAGATCGATCTTCTGCTGCATACTGAGGTGGAAGAGTCGTTGGGCAAGCCTGAGGTTAGGCTTCTGAGCCTTCCTGACAGATCGCACTCTCTGCACCATACGCCAGAGGCTCTTCTCCCTCACCTTCAGGTGAAGGAGCAGGAGGTCAAGGAACTCCTCTGCCCAAGGGCCCTTCTGCTCTTCAGAAAGCAATTCAAAGCTCTTTTTTTCAACAAGGCAAAGATTGTCGCTGACATCCTGCATGTCCAGACTCGCTACATCCTGGAGAAACGACTCCAAGGCAAAAAGACCTTCCTGCACCTGGTAGTCAGGGCTTCCTGCCTTTCCCTTGAGCTCTAACCTTCTTTGCTGGGCACGGGAGGAACGGGTATCACGCTTTGCAAGGGCTATCCAGCAGAAGACGGTAAGGCCAGTTGAGACGAGTATCTCATCGATCATGGGAATGGGATCCCTGATGGCAAGTGACATGAAGAAATAGGTGACCAGAAAAACCACTGCACAGACCAAGAGTCTGGGTATGTACTGTTTGTCCTGAATCCAACGATCCACATAAAAATCTATTGCTCGATACAGCGCAAAGGAAGCCTCATCCTTCTGACCTTTGGTAAGCATACCGCTACTTTTGAGGATTACAGAGGTGTCAGAATCCAGAGAAGCCACCTTCTCCGGTTTCAGATATGGGCTGAGATAGAGGTTCGCCCCAACCTTTCTGAGCAGTGCATAACAAGTTATCATCTATAAGGCCGCCTTAAATATCTCTACGAGCTCTGGAAGATTTGCCTCCAGGGCCTCTCTACCACCTTGTCCCGCTTTGACAAAGAGGTAGTACTTTATCTTTGGTTCGGTCCCGCTGGGACGAACCACAAGTTTCTCACCTGATTCGAAGTGCATGATCAGGACATCTGAGGAGGGATAGCCAGTATCCTTACCAGAAAGGAGATCCTGGGTGGAGAGAATCGTCTTACTTCCCAGAGAGTCCCCTTCCTTGAGGGCCCTCAAGTTTGTCATGATCTTCTCCATCTTCCTTTTGCCTGCAGCACCTTCGTAGTCACGGGCAAATACCACCTCGGTACTGTATCCGTACTCCTCATAGATGGCATCGAGACGCTGCTGGAGTGTGAGGCCTTGGGTAGCGTAGTAACTCATCATCTCAACGGCAACCAAGGCAGAGCTTACAGCGTCCTTGTCCCTGACTGAAGGAACAGTAAGATAGCCATAGCTCTCCTCACAACCAAAGAGGAAGTACTCCGTCTCACTACTGGCTAAAGCTTCGATCTCCTCGGCAATATACTTAAAGCCGGTAAGCACATCTTTGCACCTGCCTCCATGGGCTTCTGTAATCTGTTTTACCAAATCGGTCGTTACCAGACTTTTCACACACACAGGCCTCTTCTCCCTCTCTGATGCCCCAGCCAGGTAGTCACACAAAAGGACTGCTATCTGGTTTCCACTGAGAAGCTGGTAGGATTCCTTTTCTGGGGTAAGGGGAATTGCGATGCCAAGGCGGTCCGCATCGGGATCTGTTCCCAATACAATGTCAGCTTTGCTCTCTTTTGCTAGGTCAAGTACCAATCTCATCGCCTCAGCACTCTCTGGGTTGGGCAGACTCACCGTAGGGAAAGCCCCATCGGGCTCTTCCTGCTCCGCTACCACAACACACTTGATGCCCACTTCGTTGAGCAGATGACGAATCGGGACGTTACCTGTCCCATGCAGGGGGGTATAGGCTACTGTTATGGGGCTATTATAGACGAGGGAGGGCCTCTTCAAGGACGCGAGCACCATAGCATAGTAGGCTTTATCCACCTTGTCCGGAACAGGGACCAAAAGACCTTTGGAACGGGCACTCTGTTCGCTGATGCTCTGGATATCCTCAGCCTTTACCGAATTCGCCCGGTCGGCAATGCTGTAGTCATGGGGGGGGGTTACCTGACCACCTGAACGCCAGTAGACCTTATACCCATTGTATGGGGAAGGGTTGTGGCTTGCAGTGATGACGATGCCTGCTGTGGTATTGAGATACCGCACAGCAAAGCTGAGCATTGGCACAGGGCGAAGAGAGTTGTACAGGAAGACTGAAATACCGTTTGCGGCGAGGACCAGGGAGGCTTCCATAGCGAACTGCTCGCTATAGTGGCGACTATCATACGCGATTGCTACTGAAGGGTTGCTGGACTCCTCGTTGAGGTAGTCGCTCAAGCCTTGGGTGACCTTACGTATGATAAAGGAGTTCATCCGATTGGTTCCCCCGCCCAGAATACCCCTGAGCCCTGCAGTACCAAAGGAGAGACTGGTATAGAACCTGTCGTACAAACCTTCCCAGTTCTCTTTGGCAAGGTCCTCTTCAACCTCCAGACGGAACACACTCTCCTCTTCGCTTTGAATATACGCTTCAGCCTTATTTCGCAGATCTTTTTCATTGTAGGTCATTGATAGCCTCCTGTAGCTCTTCTACCGAATCAACCAGACGGGACGTACCTAGCTGAGCTAGCTCCTCTTTTGATCGGAATCCCCACGATACCAGAATATGTTGGCAGCCAGCGTTCACCGCTGTCTGATAGTCAACCTCAGAATCACCCACATAGAGCAAATTTTCAACCGGCAGACCTACCTTGTTTGCAAAATGCGTAAGTCCTGCCGTATCGGGTTTCCGAGGAAAGTCGTTTCTCATTCCCCGAACCCAGACAAATCGGATATCAGGGAACAGGGTACGGATGACCTCTTTGGTCAGGCCGTCCTCCTTATTGGAGAATACTGCAAGAGGGATATTTTGCCGGTCGAGATCTTCCAACAGGGGACGAATTCCCTCATATGGTCTGCTCTTCACACAGTGGTTCTTGCGATAATACTCCATCATACTGGCATACAGCCGATCGATGTGAGCAGAGGAGAACGATTTTCCCCAAAGTTCCACTGCCCCTATAAGAGCATTTCTCAACCCCCGACCCACCACTTTTTTGGTCATTTCGACATCCAAAGGGGGCAGGTTCTCAATTTCAAGTGCCTTGTTCAGGGCATCGGCTATGTCTTCTATCGTATCTACAAGCGTTCCATCAAGGTCAAAAAGAACTGCCTGCACTGGTTTTTTCTGCATAAGACCATTATCGGACATCCTAGAGGTGCAAGTCAATAAACGTTTTGACAAAACTGCAGTCTTCCGCTACTGTTAAACTATGCAAACAATTACAATAAAAGACGGAAAGGAAAAACAGCTCTTACGTCACCACCCATGGGTTTTCTCTGGCGCAATCGATTCGGTCCCTGAAAAGGATTCGGTAGGGATTGCTAAAACTACAACACACGACGGTTCATTCATTGCCTGGGGTTGGTATGACCCCAAAAGTCATATACCCCTCAGACTTCTCAGCTGGGATGAGACCCAAGAGGTCGATGAAGCGTGGTGGGTTAAGACCATAACAGCAAGTGTGCTCAGAAGAAGTCCCTTCTTCAGGGATAAAAGCACACCCACTACGGCCTTTCGCATACTATTCAGCGAAGCCGACATGCTTCCAGGTCTTGTTGCAGATGTGTTTGGAACACTTATCCGCATAGATATCAGCGCTAGGGTGGCTTGGGACCAGAAGGACCTTATCGTAACTACGCTAGAGAAGCTTTTACAGCCGGCTATGATCATCGTCACCACAGACCCCGACTTTTGTGCAGTCGAAGGGCTCAGCGAAGTTGTGCAATTCTATCAGAATGGTGCATATTTCACTCCAAGCAAGCGCCTAGATCCCATAAGGTTTCGCGAAGATGGCCTCTTATACGAAGTAATCCCCGGCAAAGGGATACGAAGCGAATTCTACTGTGACCAAAGGGATAATCGCAAGGCGATCGAGCCCTACTGCAAGGATGCTATTGTCCTGGACGGTTGCTCCCACACAGGAGCTTTCAGCCTGCATGCCCTAAAGAGTGGAGCTGCCTGGATTGATCTGGTCGATACCAGCAGCACCTCACTGAAGCAGAGCCTTGCCCATGTACACATCAACATGGAGGCAAACACCATCCCCAAGGACAGCAGGGAACGGGTGAACATCATCAAAGCTGATATTTTCCGACAGATGAGAATCATCGAAAAGGACAAGTACGATGTCATGATCCTCGATCCTCCAAAGCTTGCCCAGAAAAAGACCCAAGCGGACAAGGCTGCACAAACGTGCAAAGACCTGAACAAGCTGGCCATGGAAAAGATAAAGAATGGAGGCATCATCGCCACCTTCTCCAGCTCAGAGGCCATTACGGGTGAAATGCTGAGGACTATCCTTGCCTGGAGTGCCGAGGATGCAGGGGTGGAGATTCAGATATTGAGGACCTTGG
>CAYSIH010000125.1:0-5650 GCA_964431005.1 uncultured Sphaerochaeta sp.
GGTAGTAAAGGAACGCAGGGATGGTGGCCGCAAGAAGGACCGTAGTGTAGGTCACCCCCATAAATTCAGCCATGACAAACCCTACCGCCCCCATTATCGGAGGTGCGAATTGCCCTCCGGTTGAGGCAACTGCCTCAACTGCAGCGGCGAATTCTTTTTTGTATCCGGTTTTCTTCATCATCGGAATGGTGATGGTTCCGGTTGTTGCGACATTTGCTATTGCTGATCCGTTGATCATTCCCAATAGGGCGCTTGCAAGGACAGCGACCTTCGCAGGCCCACCGGCAGTCCTTCCCACCATGGTCAGGGCAATATCGTTGATGAACTGACTGAATCCGCTGTGCTTCAGATAGGAGCCGAACAGGACAAAAAGGAAGATATAGGTTGCGCTGACTCCGATACCAACGCCGAAGATCCCTTGGCTACCCCAAATCATGTGATTGAGGACTCGTTTCATGCTGAACCCAACATGTCCAAGTTCTCCGGGAATAAATTTTCCAAAAAAGTTAAACAGGAAAAACACCAAGCCTAGAATAGCCAGGTTCTTGCATGCGCGTCGGCCTCCTTCAAAGATAAGGAGCATGGCAACAGCTGCTATCACAAGGTCGAATGGCAGTAGGTAGCCTCCACGACGGGCTACTACTGTATAGTTTTTCAATAGGTAGCCAAAGGTGAAGATGGCAAGTGCTAAAAGAGCTATGTCCCAAATTGGAGGAAGGGTGCGGGAAAGCTTTTCGTTTTTATACGTAGGGAATAGCAGAAAGGTGAATCCCAAAAGGAAAAAAAGGTGCCAAGTACGCAAGGACATCGCATCAATCGATCCGAGGGTATTTGCATAAATCTGAAAAGTAGCCCATACCATAAACAGCACCGTGACGAGCGTGCCAAGTGGACCTGTATATATACGTAATTTGCTATCGGGTTCTTTTTCCCCTAAGAGTTCTTGTGCCTTGATCTCTTCTTCAGTAAACAAGGCCTGTGTGTGTTGTTCCATGCGTACTACCCCAAAAGTAACCTCCAATCTATTGGGTGTTCAACTTTTTGTCAATTTGGATATGCAATATTACGTATATTTATAAAAAAAATATGCTTAAAGCCTAGGTTGATAGTCCGATTATTGGATAAAGGGTCTAAGTATGAACACCTAAACAGAAATGGAGGTGCCAGCACCAAGACTTTTCTCATATGTCTTTAAAAAAGTTATCCACACTTTCTTCTCCACCAAATGTAGGTATAATGAAATGGATACTGCAATAGCAACAAAGGATATCGGTGTGTGAAGGCCCATGTTGCTTTTCATCTGAATGCTTGAGATTTCATGCCTTTAGCTCTGTAAAGTTTACTTGTTACCCCCAGAAAAAGAACAAAGGCTTTCTCTGATTGGCATCTGGAAAAGATTGGTTGATGATTGCACTGCAGAAAGTGCCGATAGGAAGAAAGGATTAGTATGCATACGTTGGATACGGTATTGAGAAGGGGCCTGGAAAATACTATATGTGAAGCCAGGGTTTCTGCTGAGGCAGCCGCGAGGATTGCCCTTGAGCAGTTGGCAGTAGGGGAGAAAGCCCCCTATCCCCATCTTACAGAGCATGAGCAAAGACTGCGAACCAAGTTGCGTCTCTATGGACGTACCTCAGGTGATGATACAACCCTATCTGTCGATGCCCTTGTAGAAGAGGTTGCCTACCAGCACTGGCATAGGATGCTTTTTACCCGGTTTCTAGCCCAGAACAACCTCCTGTTCGATGATGATCCTGCCAATCCTGCCCCCCTATCCCTAAAGGATTGCAATGACATTGCATCATCTCTAGGGATAAAAACTGGCTGGGAAGTCGCTGCCAGGTATGCTTCACACATACTTCCCCAAATCTTCAAAATTGACAGCCCTGTTTTCTCACTGACGTTTCCCTTCGAATACCAGAAAGCTCTTGAAAAGCTTGTCCTTGCTATTCCCTTGGAGGTATTCCAAGCCTCTGATTCGCTTGGTTGGGTATATCAGTTTTGGCAGACAAAACGGAAAAACGAGATTACCAAGTCTGGTATGAAGATAGGAGCTAGGGAGCTCCCTGCGGTCACTCAGTTGTTTACTGAGCCGTATATGGTCTCATTCCTGTTGGATAACTCATTGGGCGCCTGGTGGGCATCTAGAAGGCTTGGCGAACATGAGCTGGCACTAGCTGAAAGTGAACAAGAGCTCAGAAAAAAGGCTAGCCTCCCTGGTATGCCTTTAGAGTATCTGAGGTTTGTGAAAGATGACCAAGGCAAATGGACTCCTATAGGTGGTTCATTCGATGCATGGCCGAATGATCTTCCTAAGTTCAGGATGCTCGACCCTTGTTGTGGCTCGGGACACTTCTTGGTAGCCATGCTGGGAATGTTGGTTCCCATAAGGATGGAGCATGAAGGGCTGAGTGTAGATGAAGCTATCAGGAGGGTTCTCAGTGAGAACATCCACGGCCTTGAGCTCGATCAGAGATGTGCTGAGCTGGCAGCTTTTGCCCTAGCATTTGCTGCCTGGGCATATCCTGGGAGTAAGGGTTATACACCACTTCCAGAGTTGCACATTGCATGTTCGGGCCAAGCGATCAACATAGGCGATGAAAAGCTACGAACATTGGCAGATGGGAATCAGGAACTTTTCACTGTGCTTGCAGACCTGAAGGACAAATTCGAGCAAGCACCGATACTGGGAAGCCTCATTGATCCAAGGAGTAGCGATGGGCAATTATTTGTAGATTGGAACCAAGTGGCTCCTCTCCTAGATAGCATGCTTAGTACTGATGAGGGCAAGGAAGGCCGCATCGCAGCCCAGGGGTTGGGCAAGGCTGTGCTCCTTTTGGCTGATTCCTATCATCTGGTAACAACCAATGTGCCCTACCTTGCCAGGGGCAAGCAGGATGAGGTGCTGAGGGACTATTGTGAAAAACACTACAGTGAAGCAAAGGGGGATCTCGCTACGGTATTTTTGGAGCGTTGCCTCCAGTTGTGTAAAGAAGGGGGAAATACCAGCATAGTATCGCCTCAGAATTGGTTGTTTCTTTCCTCCTACAAGAATATTAGAAAGAAACTGCTTAGCAAGGATAGCTGGCACATAGTGGCAAGATTGGGCGAGTATGGATTTGATTCCCTTACAGCAGCAGGAGCTTTTACAGCCCTTATCTCCCTTAGCAGAGGTGAAGCAACAGGTGTTGATTCTTGCATTAGTTGCATTGATACCTCTGAGTCCAGAACAATTGAACAGAAGGCACAGGCTCTGGCTGTTCAGGTAATCAAGGGGATTAGTCAGAATGAGCAATTGAATAATCCTGATGCTAGGATAGCGCCGGTCGCTACGGGTACTATGACTCTGTTGTCGGAGTATGCTGATAGCCTGGTGGGAATCCAGACAGGTGATGATCCTCTGTTTATCTGTTCCTTCTGGGAGGTTCCGGAGGTCGATCATGAAGTTTGGGAGTTTCTGCAGGCATCTCCAACCAAGCAGGATGTATATACAGGTCAAAGGCATATTGTGCGCTGGGAAAGGGGGCAGGGTACACTTCATCGTTGTCCATCAGCCCGTGCTACACAGGGGGTGAAGGCTGTTGGAAAGAAAGGTGTCGCAATGCACCGTATGAGGAACATCGTCCCGTATATCTTTTCAAAAGAGAGGTTTCACCAAAACATCGCAGTCTTGATTCCAAAAGAGGAGACACATTTTTCTGCGATCTGGTGCTTTTGCTCTTCGCCTGAATATATACAAGCGGTAAGGCAGATCGATCAGAAGCTGAACGTTACCAATGCCACTTTAGGTAAGGTTCCCTTTGACTTGGAACACTGGGAAAAAGTTGCAGAAAAACACTACCCCAATGGACTTCCTTTGCCTTTCACAGATGATCCCACCCAGTGGATCTTCCATGGGCACCCCTGCGGTTCAGTCCTCTGGGATGAGGAAAGCAAGTGGACAGCTTCAGCTCCTTTTCGTAGTGATAGCACTGTATTGCAGGTTGCTGTTGCCCGTTTGCTTGGGTATCGATGGCCTGCTGAGCTTGATGCAACGATGGCTCTTTCTGAAGAACAACGAGCTTTGGTAAACAAATGTGGGGAACTGCTTTCCTATGCAGATAATGATGGCATCGTATGTATCCCGTCTGTTGGAGGTGAATCTTCTGCCTCAGAGAGGCTTCTGAAGTTGTTGGAGGCTTCCTATGGTGATGCATGGACTGATGCCTCCCTGCCATTGCTTCTAGAAAACTCTGGATCTGTAGGAAAAACACTGGAAATTTGGCTACGAGACAAGTTCTTCAGCCAACACTGCAAGCTGTTTGGTAACAGGCCTTTTATCTGGCAAATATGGGATGGTCATCCCACCGGATTCTCAGCCTTGGTACATTACCACAAGCTTGACCATAGGAATCTTGAAAGGCTTATCGATATCTACTTGGGAGACTGGATCCAACGACAGCATAGCGATGTTGCTAAGAATCTTGAAGGTGCCAAAGAAAAGCTATCTGCAGCCATAGCACTTTCCAAATCCTTGGCCCTGATACTTGAAGGAGAATCCCCTTATGATATCTTCGTCCGTTGGAAGCCTCTTGAAGAACAACCTATTGGATGGAATCCAGACCTGCATGATGGGATTCGACTCAATATCCGTCCCTTCATGAGTGTGCCAGGAAAGAAGGGTGTAGGCATCCTAAGGGACAAGATCCCTATCAGATGGGGCAAGGACCGAGGTAAGGATGGGCCATCAACACCTTGGTACAGCCTAGGTCCTCTCTACGGAGGGGAAAAGGGTGACAAAATCAATGATCATCACCTGAGCCTGGATGAAAAGAAGAAAGCAAGAAGGGGCGAGGCTAAGGGATGATTGTTTAGTGGCCTGTTCATTTTTTATAGGAGGATGAAGTGATTTTACCTTTTTACACCAATATCATTGAGCCAAGTAATCGGGCTTCGGTAGCCAAGGGTCCGGGCCAGTTTTGGGGGCTCAGTGCCTTGAAAATACGTCACAAGGTATGATCAAAATGCGCTCAAAATACAGTAAATGGTTGATGAATAGATGCCTGATAGCGGCATGGTATCAGTAGGGACAAAGATATGGACATCACCATTAAGAGCATATGAATAGCTTGTTCTGCCGTCAATAGGGGATATTTGCTGCGTTCTATTGGAACTAAAAGTAATGTTCCCTGAGTTTACATGGGTTCGCCCAGTTGCTGGTAGAACACTATCAAAGACTACTCCAAAAGGAATAGAAGGCACTCCTGGTGAGGTTAAAGTGAAGTTAGAAGCTGTTCCACCACTGTTGGATGATAGTTTAATAGTAGGAGGATTAGGCAAAAAACTCAAAGTATCGTATAAAAAGCTGACTTCCTCAACTTTAAGCGTATTATTGGTTGAGTTTTTGATAATAAGAACTGACTGATAAGGGGTACATTCAACGAGAAGGCTCTAAAAAAAGCGGACACTACATAGTTCTGAAACCAAATATGTAAGGCCTTAGAGTTTTTTCTTTGAGCCCAGAAGGACTTGAACCTCCGACACACCGATTATGAAAGTGTATATTTTATACTGGGATACTGGGATACCTATTTATGCGTTGACTATTCGGTCAAATCCCCTTATTATTCAATTAAGTGATTGAGCTCCGGTTGCCTACGGGCCCGGGGCC
>CAYSIH010000126.1:0-5637 GCA_964431005.1 uncultured Sphaerochaeta sp.
ACCCCAATACTATTTGTAGTCTATCACACCTTCCTTCTGTAGCAAGTCCGGGGCAGGCTTCGTTAATGCAGTTTTGTTGTTCTGGTCGATGGCTTTGAAAACTCCCATAACCTTTGTGATACCTGAGGTTGCGTCAAGAATGCTTAGAGAGGACAGCATCTCTTTATTGTCAGGTCTTCCTCTATTTAGGAAGTGTTTTCTCTCTGAAAAATACCCAAGAAATCTTTCAAATTTCTTCATCTTACTACAGACGTTTTCCATCCTTGATGATACACTTTGGCTAGGTATAGATTAGAGGATCATGATAGTGTTTTTAGCTTGGATGAATTGCTCTGATCAAAGAAGGTTCCTATGGGACAAATATCTACAAAACAAACATTTACAATTGAAGACGGTGACCCTCCGCTTATAGGCAAAGGCGTGCAGAATGGCATGTCTCTGAGTGTCTCCCCCGCAAGTGACCCCAAACGCTTTAGAGCCAGTTCTGGCCCTTCCCGTTGGAGCCAATCCACCAAGTTCAGGAGAACCTATTTTCCAGACGCGACGGAGGCGATGTGGGATGACTGGCACTGGCAAGTCTCCCATCGAATCACCACCCTTAGCCAGATCTCCCGTTTCCTTACGCTTACCACTGAAGAGCAACAAGCCCTCGAAGATGCCCAGTCCAGCTTTCCTTTCTCAGTAACCCCCTACTACCTTAGTCTGATCGATCCCTCTGACAGTGATAGCGCCCTGCGTAAGAGTGTAATCCCCTCCATCCTTGAGTCCTTCACTTCTCCTGGCGAAAGTGAAGATCCCTTGCATGAAGAGAATACCAGCCCTGTGCCTGGCATTGTCCATCGGTATCCTGACAGAGCCCTGTTTCTTACAACCAGCTTTTGTTCTGTCTACTGCAGATACTGTACCCGATCGCGTCTTGTGGGAGGTCATACCGAACCTCTGGAGTTTTTCTGGAAGGAAGCCATCGAATACATCCGAAACACCCCTGCCATCCGTGATGTGGTCATCTCAGGAGGAGATCCTTTGACCCTCTCAGATGAGAAGATCGAATGGTTGCTCAAGGAGATAACCTCCATCGAGCATGTGGAGATCGTCAGGATAGGGACAAAGGTCCCCATGGTGCTCCCCCAACGGATCACGGCCAATCTCCTACGGATCCTCAAGCGCTACAAACCCATCTATTTGAGCGTGCACTGCACCCATCCCGATGAGATAACCACCGAGTCCTCCAAGGCGTGCAACAGCCTCGCTGATGCCGGGGTGGTCATGGGGAGTCAGACCGTGCTGCTTAAGGGTGTGAATGATACGGTTGAGACCCTCATGGAGCTGTACCATCGCCTTTTGAAGGTGAGGATCAAGCCCTACTATCTTTTTCAGTGTGACCCCATCTCAGGTTCTGCTCACTTCCGCACGACAGTTGCCGAGGGTAAGGAGCTCATTCGAGGGCTTAGGGGATTTACCAGTGGGTATGCTGTCCCTCAGTATGTCATAGATACCCCTGGAGGCGGAGGAAAAGTTCCGATCCTGCCAGACTATGAGGTGGGCCATGACCAGGAGAATCTCTATCTTCGCAACTATGAGGGAAAGGTCTTTGCCTATCCCGAACCGGCCAAAGAAGGCACAGGAATCTAGCATGCTTATTGGAATGACCTACGACCTCAAAGACGACTACCTCGCAGCGGGATACCCCGCTGAGGCTGTCGCTGAATTTGACAGCCTCATCACAATTGATGCTATTGATCACTCACTCAGGCAACTTGGGTATCAGACAGTGCGCATTGGGAACATCAAGGCCCTGGTGTCTTATCTCGCCCGAGGAAATCGATGCGACCTCGTATTCAACATAGCTGAGGGGTTGCATGGTCTCTGCCGTGAGGCTCAGATCCCGGCCCTGCTTGATGCGTATGAGATCCCCTATGTGTTTTCCGACTCCCACATCCTGGCCCTCACCCTGCACAAGGGGATGACCAAGGCTGTGGTCAGGGAGCAAGGGGTGCCTACAGCAGACTACTTCGTGATCCATGATGAAGAGGAGATCGAAAGAGTAGATCTTCCTTTCCCCCTCTTTCTCAAACCCGTAGGGGGAGGCACCGGTATGGGCATCAGTGCCAACTCTATCGTCCGGGACAAGATTGCCCTTTCGTATGTGGCTAAACTACTTCTCGCTGAGTTCAAGCAACCAGTTTTGGTTGAGACCTACCTTGAGGGGCGGGAGTTTACTGTAGGAATAACAGGGACTAGGGAGAATGCAAGGAGTGTGGGAGTGATGGAAATCGTCGTGGACCCCTCTTGTGAGCAGGGAGTCTACTCCTATAAGACCAAGCAGGAGTACCTGGAGTTTGCCCAGTATCACCTGGTAGAAGGGGAGGTGGCACTCGAGTGCGAACAGGTTGCCCTGGCGGCTTGGCATGCCCTAGGTTGTCGTGATGGTGGGCGTATAGATGTGAAGATGGATAGCCAGGGTAGGGTGAATTTTTTAGAAGTGAACCCGCTTGCAGGGTTAAATCCTGTCGACTCCGACCTGCCCATCCTCTGCAGGAAGGGTGGCATCAGCTATCATGCTCTGATACAGCGAATAATGGATTCAGCCATCCTTCGAGTAGGAAAGGATACGACCCGATGCATATCCTAATCGTATCTGACAAGCTTTCCAAAGATCCCACCAAAGATGAACTGGACACTCATCTGGAAGTGAAACAGGTACGCAAGGCCCTTAAGGCCCTCGGTCATCAGGTATCTTTTGTGAGTTTTTCGTTGAACATGGAGAGGGTGAAGCAGAGGATCCTTGCTAGTAAGCCTGATCATATCTTCAATCTTGTAGAGACCTTGGAAGGGTGTCGGCTTCTTCATCTTGCACCCTCCTTGTTCGAGGCAATGGGTATAGCGTTTACCGGTGGAAACAGCCACGCTATGATGCTCTCTTCAGACAAGCTTTTCGCCAAACGCCTTATGCACAAAGAGGGACTGCCCACACCCCCTTGGCTTGAATCTTCTGATCTTGGCTGCCTTGCTGATTTTTTAGATCATCCCCTCATAATAAAGCCAGTGGCTGAAGAGGCATCGGTAGGTATTACCGACGCCTCTGTGAAGACTTTTAGCGATGAAGCTTCCCTAAGAGAAGCCCTTGCAGGAGGGTCTCTCTTTGCAGAGACCTTCATACAAGGGCGTGAATTCAGCGTCTCTCTCCTTGCCATTGATAGTACGATAGTGGCCTTTGATCCTGCTGAGATGTTGTTCATAGATTATCCCTCTGGTAAGCCGGCCATCGTTGGCTATGAAGCGAAATGGGAGGAGTCCTCCTTTGAGTACATCCATACCCAACGCAGTTTCTCTTTTTCACAGGAAGATGAACCCTTGCTTAAAACCTTGCAAGAATTGAGCCGTGAGGCATTCCTGCTTTTTGGAGGGAAGGGATATGCAAGGGTAGATTTTCGCATTGATGAGAGGGGCAACCCCTTCATCCTTGAAGTGAATCTCAACCCTTGCATCGCGTTGGACAGTGGCTTTGTTGCAGCGGCCCAACGCTCAGGCCTTTCCTATAACCAGATGATCGCCTTGATCATCAAAGGGTGAATGGCATGGAAATCTATACATTTCGGGAGCAGCCCCTTGCCTGTGATATTGCTAGCATACGGACAATTCTCAGCACCTCCGGATTCTTCAACACCGAAGAGCAGGAGGTGGGAGTCTCCCTTGTGCGTGAGCGATTGGAAGAGGGCACGGACTGTGGATACTTTTTTCAATTTGCAGAGCATGAAGGCTCTCTAAGGGGGTATACCTGCTTTGGCCCCATCCCCGGGACCAAAAGCAGCTATGACCTCTATTGGATAGCTGTGGATACCACCTATCGAGGCAAGGGGTTGGGAACCATGCTACTCAAACAGACTGAACAGGAGATAGGGAAGCGTGGGGGGACAAGGGTATATATAGAGACCTCCTCTACAGATCTCTATCTGCCTACCCGATCCTTTTATCTGCATAACGGCTATATCCTGGAGGCAGAACTGGAAGACTACTATGCCCCTGGCGATACCAAACTTATCTATGTGAAAGCTTGGTAGGAGGATCTCATGACCCACATTATAGTCTATAGAAATAGTGAAACTATTCTCTCGTATGAGAAGGTAATCACGTTGGTCCAGCACCAACTCTCCTTTATTGGCTACAGCCATAGCAGGGAAGAGGTGGCGTCTGAACTACGAAACTCTATGAAACAAGAGAGCCGGGCGGCTCTCTTTGTTGCCTATGAGGATGACGATTCGGCCATAGGGTTTGCCTACGGAAATATCTGCTGTGGCTTGGAGACCAAAGGAGACTACTTCTGGGTCAATGAACTCTATATCGATGTAGAGTGCAGGAACCAAGGCCTAGGTTCAACTCTGTTGGAATATGTCCAGGCTTGGGCAAAAGAGATGGGGTGTGCCTACCTTGCTATGGTGACCCACCCGACAAATCAGAATGCCCAAGCTCTCTATTGCAACTTGGGCTTTGAGCTGGAATCGTTGGTCTGGATTGACAAGTATCTCTGAGTCAACGCACCTGTTCTATGATATCTTTAAGAAGGTCCTCAAAGGGGAAACCTTCTTCAAGGGCGAGGTGATAAAACCCGTAGAAGCTGGGATTGCAGTTTACCTCCAACACCCAAGGTTTTCCCCTTTCATCGATGCGGAAGTCCACACGGGCATATCCGGATAGGGAGAAGGCCTGCCAACACTCCTGTGCAATTGAGCTGAGCTTTTCCAACAGGGGAAGGTCACCCTCTTGGGCATGATATCTTGCAACAATGTGCCCATAACCGAATGACTGATCGTCCCACTTTGCTCCATAGGTTATAATTTTTTCCTTCTGTTGCTCCTCATATCCTTGGAAAACCCATTCGTAGGGGGTGAGGACTCTACAGGTTCCGTCTTCGCCATACATGCAGGCAGTGAACTCCCTGCCTTCGATGTATGCCTCTGCAAAACAAGGGGTGCCCAGGCACTCTTCTTTTGACTCAAGCTGTGCACCTACACTCCCTCTACTGACTATGGAGCTTTCATCCAGGCCAATGGAGGCATCTTCAGCGACGGGCTTGATGATGTAACGCGTGATTGCACTATCCTGTAGGGCCTCTGTCTCGTCTCTGTACACCCAAGGCGGGGTGGCAATGCCATGTGCTGTCATCACCCGCTTGGCAAGCATCTTATTGGTGGTTACAAAAAGGTTCTGTAAGGAAGAGCCTGTATAGGGGAGGCCCATGTGTTCGAGTATGCCCGGGACCAGATACGCAAGACTCTCTTTCCCTGGCTCTGAGTCGACCAGGTTGAATACAAGTACCGGGTGTTCCTTGTCCATTGCCGCAAGTTTTGAGAGATTTTCAAGGGAAAAGGGGACCAAAAGGGTTTTGTACCCCCTTTTCTGAAGGGTCTCAGCTATCCAGATGGCTTGCCTCTCTATATCAAGGACATCCTCCGCACTGCTCGGGGAGGTCTGGTTGTGCAGGACTATAATGGTGTGGTCTGTATACATGGTATCCTTGTAGGGACAACGCTTAGATACCTATATAGTTCGCTTCTCTCCCCGCTTTGTCAAGCTTATCAGAGGGGTGAAAGAAGAAAGAAAAGCCCTGTTTTCTCACCTCATGTCTAACGATCAAAC
>CAYSIH010000127.1:0-5601 GCA_964431005.1 uncultured Sphaerochaeta sp.
CGTTCCGCATAGGTCATTGAGTAGATGATTGCCTTTTCTCGGATAATTTCTTGCTTGTCTAAATCATCCTCGCTTATCTGGCCTTTAGCTCCTGGAATCATATCAAGAATCTGCTCCATGGAGCCCATCTTATCCATACGGTTAAGCTGGTCAAGATAGTCCTGCAAGTCGAAGGTATTTTTAGCCATCTTCTCTTGCATTTTCAGAGCATCAGCTTCGCTGATAGTCTCCTGTGCCTTCTCAACCAAGGAGACGACATCTCCCATTCCAAGGATACGGCTGGCTATGCGATCAGGATAGAAAGGCTCAAGGTCTTCAATCTTCTCGCCCACACCGATGAACTTGATAGGCTTGCCTACAACAGAACGTAGCGATAAGGCCGCCCCTCCGCGGGTATCACTGTCGAACTTGGAAAGGACGACACCTGTAATGCCCACTTTCTCTTCAAACTCTTGGGCAATGCTTACGGCATTCTGACCGGTCATCGCGTCAGCGACAAAGAGTGTCTCATCCGGCTTGAGCTCATCCTTGATGCGCGTAATCTCAGCCATGAGTATCTCATCAAGGTGCATGCGTCCACTGGTATCAACGATCAGTATGTCGTGCTGCTCTTTTTTAGCAAGCTTCAACGCTTTCGAAGCAACCTTTACAGGGTTCTTCTCCCCTTCGATGGTAAAGACTGGGACCCCAATAGAGTCTCCTAGAACCTGTAATTGAAGAATAGCTGCAGGGCGTACAAGGTCAGCTGCTACCAGCATCGGCCTCCTGCCCTCTTTCTTAAGCCTTTGGGCCAGCTTCGCGCTGGTTGTCGTCTTACCAGAACCCTGCAGTCCCATCATCAGGATCACTGTGGTGGTGTCAGGGCCTTTTAAAAGCAACTTCTGGTTCTCTTCATCCCCAAGAAGCGCGACCATACGGTCATACACGATCTTCACAAACTGCTGGCCAGGATCAATGGAAGCGAGAACTTTCTCCCCCATCGCATCTTCCATGGTTCCGTTTATGAAACGTCTAACAACGCGTAAGTTTACGTCAGCATCAAGCAGGGCGACCTTGATTTCCTCAACGGCGTCCTGAATATTCTTCTCTGTTAATTTGGATTTCCCGGCCAGCGTACGCATAATTCCAGAAAATTTATCACTTATTGAATCAAACACTATTCTTCTCTATTGTCATACTCATACAAGTTACATCTTATACCGCAATGAGTGCTTTGATGTCAAGGCTTGGTTTGGGCCGAACCTGTCTCATCAAAGGAGACCTCCCTAGCTTCATCGTTAAGGATTACAGGCTCGCCTTCCACCTTATCTATGCGGTAGCTAACCATCGTTGAGACTCCTGCTTCCACCTGAGTCACACCCAACAAGGTATCGCTTCCCATAACAGTATGTTTGTTATGAGTAATGATGATGAATTGGCTTTTTTTAGCAAACTCCTGCAACACTGAAAGGAAAAACCCGATGTTCCTGTCATCCAAGGCAGCATCGATCTCATCCAAGACACAAAAGGGCGATGGCTTTACATGATAGGTTGCAAATAGCAGGGCCACAGCGGTCATGGAGCGCTCGCCTCCAGAGAGCAAGGCGAGATGGGTAAGCTTCTTACCCGGAGGCTGGGCAAGGATATCTATACCACTGGATAGTACATCCTCAGGATCGATGAGCTTGAGCTCCGCCCTACCCCCACCGAACAACCGGCGAAACATCTCTTGGAAATTTGTGGAAATCTTCTTATACGTATCGAGGAAAAGCTCTTCGCTCCTTGTCTTGATCTCCAGCACAACAGAGGCCAAATCCTCTTTCGCCTTGGTAAGGTCGTCCATCTGCTTGGTAAGGAAATCATACTGCTCCTTAACTTCTGAAAACTCTTCCTCGGCCATCTGGTTGATATAGCCCATCGAAGCAATTTTTTTCTTAACCTCATCCAACTGTGCTTTCAAGACAGGGATGTCTACAATATCCTCGGTGAGACGACTCTCATACTCTTTCAAGCTCTTGCCATAGGTATCAAAGAAATTGGTATAGATGGCTGTGATGTTAATCCCTAGCTGTTCAATCTGGTAGCCAAGCTTATCCGTATCACTTTTTAAGGTCTGTAGCCTCTCATAGGAGGAGGTCTTCATCTCCTGCTTGCCCCTGATGGCAGAACCCAAATCCTCTATCTCAACGATAAGGTCCTTAAGTTCCTCATTCAAGGAAGCTATAGTCGTCTTCATCTCTTTGACTTCAGCTTCGACTGAACGGATATCTTCCTGAGTCTCATAGATACGTTCCTGTGCAGTTTCACTCATATTTAGCGCATCACGATATTCGTACTCTTTTTCAGTGACAGAGCGTTGCAGGTTGGCTATCCACTCCTTGGCACTGCTTTTCTGCCCTTCTAGCTGGTTCAAGGCGACTCTCTGGTCGGAAACAGCTTCCTGATAGGCTTCTAAGGATGAGGAGAGCGATGCATTCTCTTCGCGCAAATAACTGATCCTTTCACGGTTGGAAAGCAGTGTCTTGCGTTTTTCAGCAATTGAACTGTCTACCCTATGTTTTTCAGTGATGATGCCCTCTGGTGAGATCAGATCATCAATGAAGGATGCCTCATGGCTGAGATATGTTTCAAAGAAGAGGCGCAAGGAAGAGAGGCTTGAGCCAAGCGTACGTTGGAATTTGATCTCCTGTGCAAGAAGTTCATCAGAAGAGACTCCAGTAGTCTTCAGTTTCTCCAAAAACTGTTCGTGAGCAAGGACAGAAGATGCAATATGCTCCAGCCGTTCCTCAAAAGCCGATAAGGCGGCCTGTTTCTCTTCAAGGTTATATCCAGAAGCCTTAAGCTTCTCCTCAAGCTCAATGACAATAATGTCAGTGAGCTCCTTCAGCCTCACAGTAAGAAGATCCATCTGCTCATCAATGGCGATGTCCTCAATCTCTGTCTCACTTATCTCCTGGTTCTGACTAGTTATGAGATTTCGTGTCTTGTTGATGCCATTTTGATTCTTCTCAATCTCGGCCTTAAGCTGCTCTATAGAATCGTCAATATCGGCCATGATGGAGAATTTCTCGTCAATCGCTTGCTTGTCGCGCTCCATATGTTCCAGGATAGTGAGTGAGCGGTCGGCTGCCTGGTCTTTTTGTAGGAGGAAGTCACGAAAGCGTTGGGTTAGAAGATCCAGTTTATCCCCCCTTCCCTTAATGGCCTCATCAAGGCGCTGCAACTCCGTCTGTATCCCTATGCGCTTGGAACCCATGCCTCGCATGGTTTCTTGAAGTTCTGTTATGGAGTCATCAAAGGAGGTAAGGGAACCCTTTTGTTGTTCAAGTTCCTTTTCTCCCCGAATTTTCTGCTCTTCCTTGCTATTTTGCAGCATGATGTAGGATTTGAGGGTGGAGAGCTGTACATCAACTTCCAGGGCAAACTGCTCCTTTTTCAACTCACGATACGTGATGGCCTTTGCTGCCTGGTTCTTCTTGGTCTCGTAACTGCGCCGAACTTCACGCAGGATCGTCTCCACCTGCATGATGTTCTCATCGGTTCGAGCCAGTTTGCGTTCAGCATCCTGGCTCTGGGATTTAAAGCGGGAGATACCCGCGGCCTCTTCAAAGATGTATCTTCTGTCTTCTGGTCGGGAGGATAATATCTGGTCAATTTTACCCTGCTCAAGGATGGAATAAGCACTTTTGCCTACCCCTGTATCAAAAAAGAGCTCCTTGATGTTTTTGAGCAATACTCGGGAGTTATTGATATAGTACTCGCTTTCCCCGCTACGATAGACTCTGCGCTTGATCTCTATTTCGCTTTCATCGCTGGGAAGGAGTCCCTGCTCATTGGATACGACAAGACTTACCTCTGCTACCTGCAGAGGCTTGCGAGTGTCCGTTCCGTTGAAGATGACGTCCTCCATACGGCCAGCCCGTAAGGTTTTAGTGGACTGTTCGCCCAGTACCCACTTGATAGCATCAACGATGTTGCTTTTTCCGCAACCGTTGGGACCAAGAAGGCTGGTTATTCCACTGGCGAAGTCTAGGCTTACAGGGTCCGGGAAGGACTTGAAGCCGAATATTTTTAGGCTTTTGAGAAACAAACTATACCTTCTTATGTGCGTGATGCAGATTTATTCGTGATTATACCATATGATAGGAAGGGTTAAAAGTAGGAGAATGCACTGTGAAAGAGGCTGTGACAGAATCATTGTTCATGTTCGAAGAACCCAAGCTGGTATGTGGTATCGATGAGGCAGGCAGAGGTCCGCTGGCCGGTCCTGTCTGTGCCGCTGCAGTTATCCTAGGTGATGACTTCCCTCTTGAACTGCTCAATGACTCAAAAAAACTTACCAAAGAACAACTTCACAAAGCAGAGAAGGTTATCAAGGAGAGATCTATTGCCTGGTCTGTTGCCCTAGCCACCGCTAGGGAGATAGACAGGATCAACATACTGCAGGCATCGCTGTTAGCAATGAAACGAGCATATGAAAAACTCAGCAAGGAGTACCCGATAGAACTGGCCAAGGTTGATGGCAACCAGAAACCCTCTCTCAGTTGCGCTACCATCGCGATCGTAAAAGGTGATGCTACAGAGCCTGAAATCATGGCTGCATCCATACTGGCCAAGTGTGCCCGCGACCGATATATGGTCCTTGCAGATAAGAAATGGCCTCTCTATAACTTTGCCAAGCATAAGGGTTATCCCACAAAGGAACATAGGGATGCTTGTCTCTACTATGGGCTTTCACCTATACACCGTCGCTCGTTTCATATTGCAAAAAAGAAAAACAACAATAAACTAGGTGAACTCTTCTAAGATGCAAAAAGCAGCCAGAAGGCTGCTCTCGATGTTATTTCTCTTTCATATTTTGCTTGATGAAATCCAAGGATTTCTGCAATTCCTTCAGGAACTCCCCAAGGTCTTCCTGGTAGACAATAATTGACTGCCTGATAAATCGCTCACTCTCAGGGGTGCCTTTACTCTCCACCATATTGAGGAACATATCCCCATAGATGTTTTCTTTTACATTAAAGAAATAAGTCCTGTCATTTTTGACAAGCCTCGTTGAATATACTTCTCCACGCTGTCCCATGCTGCTCTCCTCGCTTTGCAAAACGTTCAATTCTCTACGCTCTACTGATACCTCATTTAAGCAGTGAAAAGCCTTGCATGTCAACAAGGCAGGGGTAAGGGAAGTGTTGGGAACTCAGACGAAGAAAAGGTGCGTTTGACACAACTTGCAAGGTTCTTAAGTATCCTTTGATGGATTTGCCTGGAGAAAATGCTACTTTTTACAAACTTTTTCAACCCTTCCAACTAAGGCCATCCCAATGCATACTGTAACCGCCTTGTGACGGGGTTGGTTCTTTGGTCGGCTAAACAAGTGGGAACCAGCCCCATTTGTAATTTCCCTGAACACTACCACATTCCAGTGATACTATCTTCAAAGACAGCGTCTAAGACAAAGTCCCGTCCGCTTACCTAAGACAATATCACTTCCCACTGAGGGACCATTGTGACTTCTTTTCTGAAGGTACTTGACGAAGATTTGATAATGTTTTAAAACATAGTGGTACCGCGCCTTTCGTATACTGGTATTACCTCAGCCTTCCAAGCTGAAGAAGCGGGTTC
>CAYSIH010000128.1:0-5566 GCA_964431005.1 uncultured Sphaerochaeta sp.
GCTTGCTTTCAAGGCCTCTATCACCGCTGTCAGCTCCATCCTATTGTTAGTGGTGTCGGGAGATCCTCCACTGCACTCTTTTTCAAAGATATTGTCAGCTTTGAACGTAAAGGCCCAGCCTCCGGGGCCGGGATTGCCACTGCAACCGCCATCTGAATAAATCTCTATATGGTTGTACTTCATACGAGCGATAGTACCGCAGAGAAAAATCTAGGTCAACCGGAATGACTTGACAGCATCCTAGAAACAACCGTACGATAGAAACAATCTGAGCCAAGGGAAAGGGGTACAAGCCCCTGCGGTCCCGCCACTGTAAAGGATGGGGATCTGCACTATGACACTGCCATAAGCGGGAAGTCGCAGATTCCATGGAAGCCTAAGCCAGGAGACCTGACTCAGAGGATATTACGAAGAGCCTACGGAGTATAGGCTTGGGTATGTTTCATGCCCATTATTCCAAAGGGGCAGTTGGTATGATAAAAAGATGTAGAGCCTTTGTATTGATCCTGTTAGTAAGTATCGGAATACTTACTCCACTTATTGCGCAGCCACTTCTAGAAAAGAGAGACCCCGAACCTGAAAAGATATCTATAGTAAGCCTTGCTCCGAATGTCACTGAGACCCTTTACGCCCTAGGGGCTGAGAGTCATCTGGTGGGCAGGACGGACTACTGTACCTTTCCCTCGGATGCATTGTCCCTTCCTAGCATAGGGACCCTCTATAACCCTTCCTTGGAAAAACTGGTCTCGCTACAACCAGATGTTGCCATCGCTTCAGCTTTTGTCAGTGACGAGTTGCTACTATCTCTTGAAAACGCAGGAATCGAAGTGCTATCACTGAAACTGCAGGAGAACTTTTCAGGGACCTACACCCTGATACGGGAGATCGCGCAAAAGGTCGACCGCGTCAAGGAGGGTGAGCTGATCATCCTAGCAATGCAGAACAAAGTTAGGGAAACAGTCGAAAAAGCAAGGACCATGGAAAAAAAGCGTGTCTATTTCATGGTCGATTTTGGCACCTTCGACGGAACAGCCACCGGGGATACCTATATCAGCGAGATGCTGGAAATGGTCGGAGCCATCAACATCGCCCAGGACGCAACACGGTGGACATACAGCAAGGAACTTTTGGTTGCACAAGACCCAGACCTCATTGTCATGACAGCACGATGGGGCCAGAGCAATGAACAGACTCTTTCGGAGTTCATCAATACCAAACCCTATAGTGACCTCAGAGCAACAAAAGAGGGAAACCTTGTCTTTGTCGACTCTGACATGATCAGCCGACAAGGCCCTCACAGTGCCATGGCCCTTGAAGATTTGGCCAAGGCTATTCATGGGGATGATTGGTTATGAAAAGACGCCTGACACTAGCTCTGGCGCTGTCAACTCTGCTTCTTGGAATGATTTCACTTACCCTAGGCCCTGCTGGGATCTCCCTTTCAGACACCCTGCTGGTCCTCACCGGCAGATCTGCAAATCTATCCCAGCACTACATCATCTTCCAACTACGCCTTCCGCGTGTTTTGACCGCCATCCTCTGCGGCGCAATCCTGGCAGGATCTGGAGCCGTCTTTCAAGCGGTTCTGCGCAACCCGATGGCTGATCCCTTTGTATTGGGAGTCTCAGCCGGAGCTTCTTTTGGTGTCGCCCTTTCCATTACCGTAGGGTATGTCGCTTTTCTGGGACTCCCCTTCTCCGCCCTTCTTGGGGCCCTTGCGACCACCATGCTCATCTTCTTGGTAGGATCAAAGCACAAGGTAAGTCAGACCACCTTACTGCTTACCGGAGTTGCAGCCAACTACATCCTCTCTGCTGGAATGACGCTGTTGATGTTCCTCAATCACGAACAGTATGACAGGATCCTCTTCTGGACGTTGGGAAGCTTTACTTCTAGCACATGGACACAGGTGCTGATCATGCTCATCAGTGCCCTCTTCTTCATCGTTCCCATTCGTCTCGCCCATACCGAGATGGATATGCTACTTCTGGATGAGGGTTCTGCCCTTGCATCAGGACTCCCCTTGCAGAAAATTCGCCTCATGCTGTTGTTGCTTGCAACGTTTGCAGTAGCAACTTGTGTCGCATTTTTTGGTGTAATAGGATTCATCGGTCTTATGGCCCCTCATATGGCTCGTCTGCTTCTCGGACCAAAACACAACAAGATGCTCCTGCCCACCTGCCTGTTCGGATCGTTTTTGCTCTTAGGAAGCGATACCTTGGCCCGCTTGCTCCTTCCTACAGGAGAGATGCCTGTAGGTATCATAACAAGCATACTCGGAGCCCCCTTGTTTATCTGGATGCTTCGCAAAGGACGATATGCCTATGTATAGCATAGAAGCAAGGGCTCTAAGTGGAGGCTACGAAAAGCATGAGGTCTTCAGCAACCTTACCCTAGCCGTCCCCGAAGGAAAGTTTATCGCCCTCACAGGTCCCAACGGAAGTGGAAAAAGCACCCTGCTCAAGTTCTTCTATAGGGAACTCACACCCTCTAGCGGATCGGTACATATTGGAGGAAGCGAAGTCTCATCCCTGACCCAAAAGAATCTTGCAAGAAAGCTTGGCTTTGTACCTCAAAACGGAAGGATAGACTATGATTTTTCCGTACTTGAAGCTGTATCGATGGGACGCTATGCCTATGGAGGACACGATGAGGAGGGCTTTGTCGAACAGGCAATGCGCGACTGCGACATCTTGCATCTCATCCATAAGCGAGTAACCGAACTCTCAGGAGGCGAGATGCAACGTGTCTTGCTTGCGCGCTCTCTCTGCCAGCAAGGAAACGTCTTGTTGCTCGATGAGCCAGTGAACCATCTGGATGTCAAACACCAGCGGACCATGATGAACTTGCTCAAGCGACTGGTTGAAAAAGACTTGAGTGTCATCTGTGTGTTGCATGACCTCTTGTTGGTTCAAGTCTATAGCGATGAGACTATCCTATTAAAGCAAGGAAAAGTTTTTGCCAATGGGCCGACCGAAGAGGTCATCTGTCACGAAAACCTCCATGCAGTCTATAACATAGATGCACATAAAATCCATGATCCCACGTTAGGACGCGATCTCTGGATGCCCACCTGGTGTTGACCTATAGAGATGGTGTTTGTACACTCTCTCTTAGGAGTAATGGGTGAAAAAAATCAGTTATTGCCTTCATAGCATCTACAGAACTGTTGTAAAGGCGATATTACAGGTCAATTATGATTTTCAGACTTGGCAGGAAGAGAGCCTGCCCCCAGGACCCAAAATTTTCTGTTCCAACCATTTCAGCAGCAGTGACGTTCACTTTGTAACCACACTTATGAAGGACCCACTGCATATGGTCATCGGACCAGGCTTTGGGATCCCTGTTGTAGGGAACTTCCTCGGTTGGACTGAACAGATAAGGGCCCTTACCCCGTCAGACAGGAAAAAAGTAGTATCCAAGGCTGCTGCCTATCTTGCAGAGGGGGATTCGGTATATATTTTTCCTGAGGGTGAACTCAACACCCAACGACAACTCGCCCTGTTTCGTCCTGGTGTTGCCAGGATTTACTTGAAACATCCTGTGCCCATCATACCTATAGGACTGCTTGCCCCACGAAGAAGGGTAAAAAACAAACGATCTAAGACCGCTGGCAGGAGCATGACAGTAGTTTCTAGAAACTACTATGCAAACATTGGCAAACCGATTGAATTTCCTGAGGCGATAGAGCTGGCAAAAACAGACCACATCGCTGCAGAGAAGATGATCTGCTCGTTATTGACCGTTGAGGTATCCCGACTGATCGAAGAGATCAAGACCGAAAAATTCTGGAGTTAGTATGGATGATTTGACCAAGTTATTCTCGGAGTTTGAAAGACAGGTGGGTGAGATAACCTCACATGCCAAACAGGTGCATAAGCTCGATTTTTCAGCAAAACTGAGAAATGGCACGTACTTTAACTTTTCTTACAATAGTGACACCTATAACAGAAAGCTCAATAGTGAAGGCAAGCACCCCTATGCCCCAGCTTCCGTGTTTAACGCCGTAGTCGATATCCTCGGATCTGTAGTATCAGCTGCGATACTCATACTTCTTGCTATAGCCATCAATAAAAGTGAACTGGGCTTTGTCAAAGAGACGGTTCTCATCATACTTACCTTTAGCCTATTTACCTCCTGCTTTATCATAAGTGCCCTTTACCACCTTTTTGACCGGACTAGCGGTGCCCGATTTGTTTTCTCCAATATTTTTGAAGCACTGAAGATACTCTCTCTCTCTTTTGCCAACGTCGCCCTTGCAATGCTTGCATCACCTGCTAAATCCTCATCAGTCTTGCTATTTACTCTTGTGATAGGCGCTACTGCAGCCCTTTTGCTCTCCTTGGGAACCCAAGGGGGAGCCCGTGCCTCCCTAGCCTTTTGCATAGCTCTTCCCTATCTACCCCTTTTTGCCTTTTCTTCCTTGGCTCTGCTTACCACTGCTACGCTTTTTGCCCTCTGGTCATTGGTCGGCCTAATCGCTAAAAGCAATCTCAGGATCAGGAGCAATACAACCTTCGGCCTTATCGGAGTAATCGCCTTGGGAATGAACTTCCTTCCCCTCCTAGGGTAAGACCACTACATACTGCTCCCAAACTTCCTGTTTCACATAACATTTAACTTTCAAAACACCAAGAGAAAGCCTATACTATGAGGGAACAAGGAGGAAAACGTATGAAAATGGGAATTTTAGGTGCTGGCAACATAGCTAGGACAATGGCTGCCACCATAGCCGAGATGAAGGATGTGGAAGCATACGCTGTAGGATCAAGAAGTCTTGATAAGGCAAAAGAGTTTGCAAGCAAGTGGAATATTCAAAAAGCATATGGTTCCTACGAAGAGATGGTAAATGATCCTGATGTCGATCTTGTGTATGTGTGCACACCACACGCCTTTCATTACGAGCACATGATGTTGGCTCTCAACCATGGCAAACATGTACTGTGTGAAAAATCCTTTACCATGAATGCCAAGCAGGCCAGAGAAGTACTTGCATATGGCAAGAAGAAAAAACTTCTGGTTGCAGAAGCAATATGGACACGGTATCTTCCGATGCGCCTAGTCTTGGATCAGATCCTTGACCGTCGTGTCATAGGAGAGCCACATGCCCTTACTGCAAACCTTTGCTACCCTTTGAAGGGTGTTAAGCGTCTTATAGATCCTGCTTTGGCAGGAGGGGCTCTTTTGGACGTAGGTGTATACCCCATCAATTTCGCCATGATGGTCTTTGGTAACCAGATTGAGGAGATTGTCTCCACCTGCATCAAGACTGACAGCGGAGTGGATGAGTCGAACAGCATGACCCTTACGTTTAAGGGGGACAAGATGGCTGTGCTACACAGTTCCATGGTAAGCACCAGTGACCGTCTTGGCGTGATCTTTGGAAGCCGTGGCTTTATCGAGTTTATGAACATCAATAACTGTGAAGGGATTAATGTATATGACAAGGATTACAACCTTGTGGAAACATATAAGCCTTTCAAATACATCACCGGATTCGAACATCAGGTTGAAGCATGTAGGAAGGCTATTGAGGAAGGGGAGCTCGAATGCAAGCAGATGCCGC
>CAYSIH010000129.1:0-5539 GCA_964431005.1 uncultured Sphaerochaeta sp.
GGAACAGTGCTGTCGAAGCTGTTTTATCAGCTGTCTCCTTATCCTTTGCACCCAGACTCCTAGAAATATATGATCCTGCTCCAACCCCCAACATTTGTCCAATAGCCCCGAGGATCATAAACAGGGGGAATGCTACAGATACAGCTCCCATTGCAGCAGTATCATGTAGCATTCCTACAAACAGTGTATCTACAAAATTATACACAGCATTTATTATCGTCGCTATTATTGTTGGGATAGCAAGTGTCAAAAGGGTCCTTCTGATAGGGCCATGTTCCATTAGCTCAGCTTTATTGTTCGCATTACTGCTCATATAATCATCTCCAAATATTTTGAATGAACCTTAAGTCATTTAATGAATATCGGTTCACCATATTTGTAATAAGCAAAAGTGTCAAGTTTACACTTTTTTTTCCCTATCATCATTTTGATTTTCCAATCCCTATGATGCTTTTTTTCGTCCATATAGACTCTGTTCTGTAACCTGTTGTGAGCCCAAATGCTTATAAAGTGAAGTGTTCAAGGCACTTCCTCTTCTATCATAGTATTAGATAGGGAGAAATCCACCACACAGGGAGATACATGATGGCCAATATTATTAATGTTTCTAAATATCTACTCACATTGGCATCCAAGGCTGATACCAATGTAAATCCTTTGAAACTGCAAAAGCTGTTATACTATTGTGAAGGGTGGACATTAGCTATTACTGACAAAGAACTTTTTCCAAAAGAGAATTTTCAAGCATGGATTCATGGCCCTGTCAATGTAAGGACCTATCATGAATTCTGTAGCTCATATGGCATGTATGATCCCATAGACACCCCTTCATCCGTTTCCTTGGATGCAAGTGTGACAGTAGAACAAAAAGCAATAATCGAGCGAGTCTTTGAAGTGTACAATCAGTTTTCTGGCAGTCAGCTAGAGACGATGACACATGCAGAAACTCCTTGGATTGAAGCCAGAAGGAACCTCCCTGCAGATATGCCTACAGACAGGACCATCGACAAAGCTACCATGAAAACAGAGTTTTCAGATATCGTGTAGGTGTTTTGCATTGATGGCAAATTCTTTTGCTATGAACGGGACAATGCCAAAGATGATTTAGAAGAATCGTGATGAAAAGCCCTCCTTTTACAAGGAGGTCTTATTCTATTAGTGAGTATGACAGCCTATCTGCTATGCCTACCCTTAAGCACCTCGATGACCTCACTAAAGGGAACATTCTTCTCCGCAAGCAACACTAAAAAGTGGTACATAAGGTCGGCAGCCTCTCCTAGAAAAAGATTCTTGTTATCATCCTTGCTCTCAATGATGAGTTCCACAGCCTCCTCACCGACCTTCTGTGCGATCTTATTGAGGCCGCGACTGAAGAGATGATTGGTATAGGAACCCTCCTGAGGATATTCACGGCGGTCACTGATGACCTCCTCAAGATAGAAAAGGAACTCACTGGAGGTCACTTGAGCAGGATCGTTGATCTCGTTGAAACAAGTATCACTACCGGTATGGCAGACAGGTCCTGTAGGCACAGCCTTGATGAGCAGGGTGTCGTGGTCACAATCTTCGATGATCTCTCGCACCGTCAGATAGTTGCCACTACTCTCGCCCTTGGTCCAAAGCTTCTGACGGCTTCTTGACCAGAAGGTAACCAAGCCCCTATCGCGGGTGAGCTTCAGTGACTCTTCATTCATGTAGCCAAGCATCAGAACCTTACGGGTTACTGAATCTTGGACAATTGCGGGAATGAGTCCATCCATTTTTGTAAAATCAAGTGCCATTCGAAGTCTCCTTAGTGCCCTTTACGCATAGTTATACCATGTTGTGAAAGAAAAATCTTTAGCTCAGGGATATCTATTTCATGAAAATGGAAAATAGAAGCAGCCAAAGCGGCATCAGCCTTTGCCTTGGTGAACACCTCAACAAAGTGTTCCATGGTCCCGGCCCCGCCACTGGCGATGACAGGAATACCTACAGCCTCACCCACCCGTCTGGTGATATCCAAGGCAAACCCCTGCTTTACCCCATCATGTTCCATGGAGGTAAGCAAGATCTCCCCACAGCCACGGCCATAGACTTCCTTGGCCCAGGTTACCACTTCCAAGCCCGAGGGAGTACGCCCCCCGTGCACATAGACTTCCCACCCCTCTTCTGTAGGGGTATCAAATTGAGGATTTCGTCTTGCATCGATGGCACAAACCACACACTGCGAGCCGTACTTTGCTGCCAAGGTATCTATGACAGAGGGGTCAGCCACCGCTTGGCTGTTGATGGAGATCTTATCGGCTCCACTATCGAGGAGCACCCCAACATCAGAGGCATTGCGGATCCCCCCACCTACGGTAAAGGGAATATCTATATGATCGGCAATACGCCTCACCAGAGCCTTGAAAGTGGATCGATTCTCCACCGTTGCAGTGATATCCAAAAAGGTAAGCTCATCTGCACCCTGCTGGCTGTAGAGTTGGGCAAGTTCAACTGCATCACCTGCATCACGCAAATTGATGAAGTTCACCCCTTTTACTGTTCTGCCATCCCGTATATCCAGACATGGGATGATTCGTTTAGCTAGCATCAGTCTTCTCCTTGAAGAGCATAAGTTCTTCGAGTGTTATGGCCCCTTCATACAGGGCCTTTCCAATTATCGCCCCATCCAAACCTGCCTCGTGTAGAGCGTAGACATCTTCGATGGAGGCTATCCCCCCGGAAGCTATCAGGCGCAAGGAAGGCCTAGAAGCCAAAAGCTCATCATACAGGGCAAAGGAGGGACCTTTGAGCATCCCATCTAGGGCAATGTCGGTGCAGATGACACGATAAAACCCTAAAGCAAGATATGCATCAATGAACGGCCCCACCTTTAGGGAAGTAGTCTCAAGCCACCCATGGGTTGCTATCATACCATCCTTGGCATCGGCACCGAGGATAAGCCTGTCTGCACCATAGCGGGCAAGCCAACTCTCCACCAATGGACGGTCCTTTGCAGCAATGGAGCCGCAGGTGACCATACTAGCCCCCGCATTGAAGGCATCGCGAAGGTCATCATGACTTTTTATGCCCCCTCCAAAGTCGATGACAAGACGGGTATGCTTTGCTATGCGTTCCAAACTCTTCAAATTGACGATAGTCCCGCCTTTAGCCCCTTCCAGATCCACGAGGTGTAACCGCTTCAGACCAGAGTCCTCAAAGCGCTTGGCCATCTCCAGGGGATCGGAGGCGTACTCCTTCTTTTGGGAGTAATCACCTTGGACAAGTCGTACGCACGATCCTTCAATAATGTCGATCGCAGGAATAATATCCATCAGGTTTCCTCCAGAAAATTCTTCAGCATGTGCTGTCCTGCACTACCGCTCTTCTCGGGATGAAACTGACACCCCCAAAAGTTATCCTTGCGTAAGGAAGCGGTGAATCTCAGGGATACATACTCAGTAGTTGCTATGCTGTTTGCAGAGAGAGGCACATAGTAGCTATGGACAAAATAACACCAAAGAGGATCAGAGAGGTCCCTAAAAAGGGGATCAGAGCCTGCTTGTAGGGTATTCCACCCCATGTGAGGTATTTTCTCTCCATTGGAGGGTATGAATTTCGTTACCATATCGGGAAAAATACCCAAACAGGAGGTGTCGTGCTCTTCACTGAAGCCGCACATCAGCTGCATACCCAGACAGATACCCAAAAAGGGTTGCGTCAAGGTAGGAAGAAAGGTATCCAGCCCTCGCTCGCGGAGGTATGCCATAGCAGTCGAGGCCTCCCCCACACCTGGAAAGATTATCCTGTCAGCCTCCCTCAACACCTCATAGTCCTCTGTCACCGTAGCCTCATAGCCAAGGCGAGCAAGAGAGCACAACACCGAACGTGTATTACCGGCGTTGTATTTGACTATTGCTATCTTCATAGAAGCCCCTTGGTTGAGGGCAGTACATCACTGTATGGGTACTTGTGCACAGCTCGTTTGAGGGCACGGGAGAAGGCCTTGAAAAGGGCTTCGATCTGGTGGTGCACATTGCCCTCCGATACCTTCATTGCCAGATTGCACTGTGCGGCATCACTGAAGGACTTGAAGAAGTGCTCTATCATCTCAGTGGGGAAAGTGCCCACATACTCGCGGTGTAGAGCAGCCTCCCACAACAGGGATGGACGACCGGAAAAGTCCAGGGCCACCTCAGCAAGTATGTCATCCATAGTAAGCAGCTCAAAGCCATAACGGCTAATGCCGCGCTTTTCTCCCAAGGCCTCACGTACTGCTTGGCCAAGGGAAAGGGCCACATCCTCAACGGTGTGGTGTTCATCCACCACCAGGTCCCCATCGGCATGCAGGGTGATATCCAGACCACTATGTCTGAGCACCTGGTCAAGCATATGATCGAAGAAGGGTATATGGGTATGTATCTTTCCTTCCCCTGTACCATCGAGATTCACTCTGAGGGCAATCTCAGTCTCCTTGGTTTTTCGCCTCACCTCAGCAATCCTCACCTTGGCCTTGGGGTCCTCTAACAAAAAAGAGGCTACGATCGGCCAGCTGTCACTGACAAGGATACAGGTATCCTTGAGATCCTCTTCCAACTCATCTTTTTGGCTGGAGGGAGCAAACCAAATAGCTTTGCATCCAAGGTTATATGCTAGGCGCACATCAGTCTGACGGTCCCCGATAACCACAGAGTTGGCCAGATCATACTCCCCACTCTGATATTTCTTCAGCATCCCAATTTCAGGCTTGCGCCCCGGACAGTTGTCAGAGGGAAGGGAAAAATCGATATGCACATCGTCGAAGGTGATCCCTTCGCCTTGCAAAGTCTTGAGGATCCTCTCCTGCGGCTTATCAAAATCATCTTGGGGGAAGGAGGGGGTGCCCACCCCGTCCTGGTTGCTTACCATGGCAAAGTGAAAATTGCCCTCCTTCCGTATCCGAGAGAGGGAGCCAAATACCCCAGGGATATAGATAATCCTCTCATAGGAGTCTATCTGGTCCTCAATTACAATAATTCCATCACGGTCGAGAAACAGGACCGCCTTATGCATCTTCTTATCCATCATACTTCCTTATACTGAGAAAGGGCTGCCAAAAGCTTGTCATTCTCACCTCTGCTGCCAATCGTTATCCTGAGGCAGTTCTCACAGTGCAGTTCACGACTACGATTTCGTACAATAATACCTTTTTGGGCTAAGTAGTGGTAGAGCTTGTCAGCCTGCCTTACCCGTACCAATAAAAAATTCGCATCGCTGGGAAAAAGCTTCACTACACAGGGAAGGAGCGGAAGCTCATCCTCCATCCTTTTCTTCTCCAGCAGCGTAGTGGTAAGCGTATCTCTAACTCCATCAGCTTGAGCCAACCCCCTAAGGGCCAGTTCCTGTGACGGCCCTCCCACATTGTAAGGGTATTTCATACTGTTCAGCACCTTGCAAAGCTCCTCACTGGCCACAGCGATCCCCACCCTTGCATTGGCAAGGGACCAACACTTGGAAAGGGTGCGCAACACCACAAGACGAGGAAACTTGGAAAGGAGTGTGACAGCACTTCCCAAAGAAGAGAAGTCAAAATACG
>CAYSIH010000130.1:0-5439 GCA_964431005.1 uncultured Sphaerochaeta sp.
CAAGCTCATGAGAAACCTCATGCAGGTACGCATCTCAGTTGCAACCAGTGCAGCACGAGAGTTTACCCGACTTGAAAATCGGGAAATTTATCTTGCCCAGCTGTGGAAGGCAAGCAATACAATGGAAGCTGCAGTTCCCAAGGTTTTTAAAAAAGATGCTGAAGGGCTGAAAATGTTTCAGGACGCTGAGAATGAATTCCATCACATCCTCATCAACGCAAATGGTAATCAGATCCTGTGTAGTATCTATGATAACCTTGCCCCCTTGCTGGTCACTGCCTTGAATGACATCAAATTCACTCCGACACAGCTTGAAAAGCGGGCTAGGGACTACTCCTATCTGTGTGAAGCCCTCCAGAACGGCCAGACAGATTTGGCTGTTGCCCTGGTGCTGGTCACCCTCACTACCCTGGAAAATAAGGTAAATGACCGGTATCCTGATGAAAGTGCAGTAGAATACGCCTAACGCTATCAGTTCTTCTGTAAGAGGCCTCCCCTGTGGTATAGTCCACCGAGGAGGCTTTTCTTATGCTCATACCCATCATTGAAATCTCCCATGCCACAGTACAGAGGCAGGGAAAGGCTATTCTTGACGATGTATCCTTTGCAGTCAATTCTGGCGAACATGTCGCAATAATCGGTCCAAATGGCGCTGGCAAGTCCACGTTGGTCCAGGTTATCAGCGAAGAGATTCACCCTCTATACAACCCCCTTTCCAAAAGAATCCTCTTTGGAAAAGATCGTTGGCATGTGCTTGAACTGAGAAAGAAGTTGGGCATAGTCTCACAATCCTTGCAGTACCTGTGCAACAGCACCTATAGGGCGTGGGAGATCGTGGCATCGGGCTTCTTCAGTTCCATTGGGCTGGATTTTCATCACCAGGTAACAAAAGAGCACCTGTTAAAGGTTGAAGAGGTCATGAAAAACTTTGAAGTCTGGCACCTGCAAGAGAAGCAGATGAACCGCCTCTCCTCTGGCGAGGCAAGGCGTGTCCTGCTTTGCCGTGCCAGTGTGCATGACCCACTGGTTATGCTGCTTGATGAAGCTGGGGCAAACCTCGATTTCCCTGCACGCCATCAGTACAGGGCCTCGCTTGAACAGCTGGACAGGAGGGGAAAAACCCTGATCCTTGCAACCCATGAGTTGAGTGAGATAATACCAGCGATCCAACGTGTGGTAGTCATGAGCAAGGGTAAAATTGTTGCTGATGGCCCTAAAAGCGAGATTATTCGCGAAGATATCCTTTCCTCGGTGTACGGCTCAAAAGTATTCGTAGACCAACGTGAAGGGCTCTATACTGCCTGGTGCTAAAGACAAGTATTCTGTTTTTTTACACAACTGAAGTTTTTTGTAGTATATTTCAAGTAAGAACATTACAAGCGAGGTCTGCTATGAAACGTTGTTCCATCATTATTCACAGTGTAAGTGGTAACTGTTATATCATCGGATCGTATTTGCAGGAGCTCATGATCGAGCGCAATGTAGATGCACGTCTCTACCGTGTTGAAGATCCTGACCTGCATATCTGGGCAAATACCCAGGAGACAACCAACGATTTTTATGAGGATATCCTCGCCCTTCCTGTGGCGAGTGCCGAAACCCTCTTAAAGAGTGATATGGTCATATTGGGTAGTCCCACACGCTTTGGTAACACCTCAGCGGAGATGAAAACCTTTTTGGACACCACCCTCCCCCTAAGCAAGAATCAGAGTCTGGAAAGCAAGTTCTTTGCTTGCTTCACCAGTTGCTCCCACTCCACCTGCGAAGGGGCACACACCCTCAGTGCCTTGATCTACTGGGCACAGAGCATGGGTATGCTACACATCCCCTACGGTGTTCATGAGGAGCTCGACAGCTACGACCAACCGGTTGCTGGCATCGTCCATCTGGCAGGTAGGGAGGATTCCATCCGCCCGAGTGACAGGCTTGGCAAGGAGATGGAGATGTATGCCGACATCCTCAGCGCCTATGTTCAAGAGGATGAGGACGAGGAAGAGGAAGAAGAGCAATAGTCTTTGATATACTTTATGCAAACAGAGGAAGCGGCTTTCGTCGCTGCCTCTGTTTGTATTGGTATCTTACGTTGCATCGTTTATTGCAATGTAGTTTGGCATTTTCTCGTATTGCTAGAACAATCTACTTCTGCCCCTCAGGAAAACCTGGGGATGCAATGGCAAACATCAGGGTCAGGGCTTGTACTCCACGTTAGCATCAGAGTCCTTGGAGAAGAATTCCCGTATCCTATAGAGCCACCGCTTGAATCTTCCTTTGCCATAGCGAACCTTATAGTCATTGGTGGCACTCTCTATGGATACCTCGTGGCTTCCACTCATATGCTTCAGGTTATCCCAATGTCGGACGATCCACATGTAAAGGTCCCCCTCCGTATTGCCTGGGAAGGCAGAAAGCAACTTAGTTCTGCGTGTCTCCTCGATGATGGGCATATATACGGTCTTGCACCACGATTGTGCCGCTGTCTCAAAACTCAGCTCCTCTTCCTTCCCCTCATTGAGATAGTACTTGTGCACAAGAATGTGGTTGACCATCTCAGGATAGGAGCCAGGTGAAGTGAAATTGATCTGGTCCATAGGCAGGTATGTAGGGGTGTACTGTGCTATGAAACGTTCGCGCTCATACTCGACAACACGCTTGGCCAACTGCTTCATCGTCAACCCAGCTTCCAGAGGTATCTCCGTATCCAAGCCGACTACCTCAGCATCGATAAATTCAATTCCCTGGGTCTTTGCAACAGACACCCGATGGTTTCCATCACGAACGAAGTACCACTCTCCTACCTTATATACGGAGATCGGGGGGAGGATCACATACTCTATTGCCGCCTGGTCGATACTCTGCCAACGGGAGCGCAACATCTCTTTCTTGGGGTAGAAAGCAAGGGTAAAGTCCTGATACCTCCCCTCGCTGCCTATGATCTTGTCCACATGGATAGTCTGCATCCCCAGATAGGTCTCATTCTTCGGTTTGATCAGTTCGGTAACCGCATAGAGGGAGAGCAGGTCCGTATTCTTCCAGGCAAGACTTCCCAAGAGGGATTGCATCCTACCCCGTGTGCGGGCCTTTTCAAAATCTTCTCGAGCCTGATGGGACATGTTATTTGCCACTGCCTCTATCCTCTCCTAGTGAAGGGTCCTCCAGCATATAGTTCTGAAAGATGTTGATGATCTTCGTTTCCTTAAATACAGTATGCCTGTTGGCATTCAAATCATGCAAGTGGATATGCCCGTGCAAGAGATATTTAGGCTTGAACCACTCCATGAAGGTCAGAAATGTGGCAAAACCTCGATGGCATCGGTCAGTATCATCTCCCAATCCAAGGGGAGCCGCATGGGTCAACAGGATATCCAAGTACCGTCCTCGGAACAGCCGATTGAACAACAGGTGCGGCACCATCTTCACTATCCTAAAAAACATCTCTCGCTCGGTGAACTGGTGCTTGCCTTTGTTATAGCGCATGGAACCACCAAGGCCTGCTATAATGAGCTTGTTGCGCTTGTCGTAGACAACTTTTCCATCAACAAAATCCCCACCAAACGAAGGTAGCAAGTTCATCGACCCCTGACTGTCAGTATAGCCATACTGCACTATCGTGGAAGAGGTGGTGAACTGGTGCAGATATTCCAAGTTATGATTTCCAAACACGAAGTAGAGAGGTTTGTTCAACGACGAAATGATGAACTCATAATACTTCAGCGGCAGATCACCAGCGGCCAGCACAATATCAACATCCCCGTAGCGTGATACGATGTTCTTGGAGTAGATCAAGGGGTCTGTCTCATCGGAAATGCAGAGTATTTTCATCGCTATCCTACCAGATATCCACAATCGACGACGAGGGTTTGGCCAGTTATCGCCTTTGCACGGGAAAGGAACGAAACACTGGAAGCAACCTCTTCAACTTTTACCATCCGCTTGAGGGGGGCACGGCTTTCAAACATGGTCCGTATGGGATTGTTCACATCAGAGAGATACGGAGCATCGAGGAGTCCCGGAGCAACAGCGTTAACCCTGATGGGTGCAACTTCTGCAGCAAGACTGCTGGTGTAGGCCACCACAGCGCCCTTGGAGGCATCATAGTGGGCTGTCTGTCCAAAGCCTGGATGCATAGCATTGATCGAGGCTATGTTTACAATAGAGCCAGACGAGGATTTCTTAAGCAGTGGCAGAGCGCTGCGGGTGACGAGAAAGAGCCCTTTTACATTGGTGTCAAAGACCCTATCCCACTCTGAGGCCTCAAGGCTCTCCTGGTCAGATAGCGTAAAGAGTCCACTGTTGTTCACCAGCACATCGAGCTTTTCTAGCTTGGAGAACAGAGCTTTGATACTCCCTTCCTCAAGCAGATCCAACTCCTCTATGGCCAGCCTATCACCAAGCTCTTTCTTCAGGGCAAGGGCACCTTCCCTGTTGTGTGCATAGGTAGCGATGACATGTTCCCCTTCTTGGATAAAAAGGCGGCAGATGGCACTACCCAGATTGCTTGTCCCTCCGGTTACCAGGACTGTTCTCATCGGTCCTCCTCACGCAAAAAATCTACCAGACGAGTGCAGGTTGGATAATCCTGCATCAAATCGATATTCCCTTGCTTATAGCGGCTTTGGTCATAGGGCGGACACATGGTGGTGGCACAGAGGGCATACCCCCCTTCAAGAAGCTTTGTCCCCTGATAACACCCTCCGGGGACAATAGACAGGGGAGCAACCCCTTCTCCTACCGGCCCAAGAAGGGAGAGCGAGTGCCTTCCATCAGGATAGAGTATCAGCTGCTCAAGAGGAGAACCTTGCAAGAAGTACCACAGTTCATCGGTGGGTAGCCAGTGCAGACTGGAGAAGCTATCCTCGGTCACCAGATAGTAGATGGTCCCGCCAAGGATTGCAGAGCCGCTTCGGTGGGTATAGTACTTGCGGAAGTACCCACCCTCCCCTTCAAGCGGCTCAAGACCAAGCTTCTTGATCAGGGCACTGGCCTCTTCGATCAGAGCGGCCATGAGCGGGTAATCCCACGGATTAGGGAGGCAAATGCTTCCTTAACCTTTTCCCCAGTCTCAATCACCTCTTCATGGTTGAGAGGCTGATCCAGAATCCCTGCAGCCATATTGGTTATGCAGCTGATGCCCAGTACCTTCATGCGCATGTGACTTGCTGCAATCGCCTCAGGGACTGTGGACATGCCCACAGCATCACTACCTAAGATTCGTGCGGCCCTGACTTCAGAAGGCGTCTCAAACGAAGGTCCTGCAAAAAACATGTACACCCCTTCCTGCAACGGAATCTCCAAGGAGGCGGCTTGTTCTCGGGCAAGAGTCATCAAGGTCTTGTCATAGGCACAACTCATATCAAAGAAGCGGGGTCCCAACTTATCATTATTGGGTCCTCGCATCGGGCTGTCAGCAATAAGCTTGATATGGTCGGTGATCAGCATCAG
>CAYSIH010000131.1:0-5388 GCA_964431005.1 uncultured Sphaerochaeta sp.
CCATCTTTTCCATGTCAGAGAGACGAGTATATTCAGTGTACATAAATCCTCCTAAAACAGTGCACCCCTAGCTCAAAGCCTGTATGGCAAGCAGGTGCATTCGCAGAATATGGTAAGGGTCCTTGACGGGCAAGGCAACCACGCTATCCAAAGGTTCGCCGTCCCGTTGCCGAATCTGGGTCCATTCCATCCCCGCCTCAGAGGGAAAATAGGAAAAGGTATAAGCCTTGAGCCTCTCATACCAGAGGAGGAACTCCTTATTGCCAGTTGCCTCATAGAAGCGCAGGCAAGCGTAGATGGCCTCGGCATGGGGCCACCACAACTTATAGTCCCAGCTGCCCTGGATGAGCTTTTCAAAGCTCGTGCCCAGAGAGTCGCCCTTGGGCATATGCCCATCCCTGTCGACATACCGAAACAGGCCCCCATACTGCTCATCCCACCCGAGCGAGAGCGATGAGAGGACCACGCCCGCCATCTGCTGGATTGCGGGAGGATCATCAAGGCAGTCGAGGCAGAACCACATGCACTCGATGGCGTGGCCTGGGTTATAGTGCCGGGCCAACAGGGAGGCCTCATCACCTTCGGGGGGGATGATCTCCCTGAGCAGCATCCGCTGCCCATCATAGTAGCGAGTCAGAATTATCTGAGCATGGCCCTGTGCCTGAAGGAGCAACTCATGATGCTGACCCTGGTCAAACAGGGCAAAACAGTCGGAGAGCTCCTTGAGCGTATTGCACAAGATCATATGGACAGCCTGCGTGGAATACCCCTTGGGAAGGGGGTATGGCTCGGTTCGGATGTCCCCCCTTTCCAGGAAACCCTGCATCCTTTCCAGGATAGCGAGCGCTTCAAGGGCAATGTCCTTGCGCCTATGCATCATGGCGTACTGTGCGTACCCCATGATGACAAAGCAATCAGCATAGAAACTGGTATAGAACCCTTTTCCCGGGACCTGCTCCCTAGGCTTCCCATAGCGGTCGACAAGGAAGGAGGTGACCCCCTGCCCCTCATCGAGCAGGGCATGTTCGTGTAAGAAACCGTACAGCCTGTCAGCGTGCTGCCGATAGGATGATGCATCGGGGCCAAGGTCTATCTGGCCACTTTCGTGCATCTTCAGCAGGCAACACAGCAGCCAGAGCATCCGCCCCTGCGACCATACATACTTCTCCTCCCCTAGGAGGGTATCACCGTTGTTTGACCAACAGGTATAGACCCCTCCATAGGTTTCGTCAAAGCTTTTGGCCCAGAAGGGAAGCACCTGGCCTAACACCTCGCCGGTGTGAAACAGCCGCTCTGCCCTCTTGAAAGCTGCATCAAGGCACCAGGAAACCCTGGTGCCAACCTCTGCCTTGCTCATCCCATCTTGAAACTGGAGGCAATGGACTGGCCCTGCTTCCTGTTCATGAGATACACAATGACAAACACCACGACCAGAAGGATGACCGAAAGGGCACTCGCCTCCCCTAACTTTCCATCGGCGACGGCACCATAGATCTGGATGGGCACCGTTCGCGTCTTTGAGCTGTAGAGAAGAATGGTGGTACTGAGCTCCTGCAGCAGCGTAGTCAGGGTGAGGATGGAGCCGCTTATGATAGCGGGCATTATCAACGGCACACTGACCTTGCGGAAGGTGTAGAACCAGTTAGCCCCTGCTATGGTCGAAGCCTCCTCAAGCGAAGGGTTGAGCTGAGAAAGACTTGCGGCCACCGAGCGGTACACATAGGGAGTTCGGCGCACCATGTACGCAATGACGATGATGGTGAAGGTTCCTGTCAACTTCAGGGCACTGTTGCCGCTGAAGGCTGAAAGCAAGGCAACCGAAACCACAGTACCGGGCAGGATGAAAGGAGCCATGATGGCGAGGTCCAGCAACGCTGCCCCCTTGGGCTTTTTCCGCTCTGTTATGTAGGCGATGATGCTTCCAAGGATGGCTGCCAGTATGGTGGCTATGACAGAGAGGAAGAAGGTGTTCATCATCTCCTTGCTCGAGTACCTTGGAATCCTGAGGTAGTGGGCAAAGGTGAACCCTTCGGGGAAGAGTCCGACCCACTTCTCAAAGAACGACATGATGATGATCGTGAACTGCGGAAGCAGTGAGGCTATGAGGATGAACATGCAGTACACAGCTGCGATGATCCGGATGCCCTTGCCCGAATGGAGCTTTACCTCCGAGTGGGAGGCACTGATGGTCTCATACTCATGCTTGTTGATGACTCTTTTCTGCAGCCACAGGACCACCGCTGTGATCAGGACGTTCACCACTGCTATGGATGCAGCACCGTTGAGGTCCCAAAACCCGTTGACCCTAAAGTATATCAAGGTGGGCAGCACATATTTGTCCCCTCCGATGATGGCCGGAATACCGAAGTTTCCAATCGAACGGACAAAGACAAGCAGGGCGCCGGCTCCAAGGCTGGGAAGGATCAGGGGAAAGGTGATGGTGCGGAAGATATGCCATTTTCCGGCTCCCATCAGCATCCCCGCCTCTTCCAGAAGCGAGTTGCTGGAGGCAAAGGCACCATAGGCAAGCTGGAACACAAACGGATAGTACGTCAGTGTCATGCACAGTATCATGCCGAACATACCGTAGATCGGGGGCATCTCCAGCCCTAGGGGGGTGAGGAACAGGTTGAAGAAGTGACGAAGCACCCCTTGCCTGCCGAGCAGGATGACCCAGGTGAAAGCACCGACAAAGGAGGGCATGATGATGGGAAGGATCCCAAGGGAGAGTATCAGGCTCTTGCCCGGCATCTTCACCCTTGCGACAAAGTACCCCATAGGAACGCCGATGACAATGCACAACAGTGTCACTGAAATACTTACAATAAAGGAGTTTCCCAACGCCTTCTGATACATGGAGCTCTCAAAGAATTTGGTGAACCCCTTGAGAGAAAAGCTTCCGATGACCATTTTATTGCCTGCTGGCATAAAGGCCCGCATGAGCGTAGTCACCATCGGATAGACCAGGAAGATCACCATGAAGGTAAGAGGGATGGCAAACACCAGATAGGGCGTTATGTCCTTCTGGAGCAGTCGCTTGAACGCTCCGCTACCGTTGACCTCTCCTGCATTCACTAGATTTTTATCATTTTTTTTCATTAGTTACGTTCCTCAGGCAAAAACATGAAGGGCATACCCTCTTTCAAGGAGACATACACCTTATCCCGTTCAGATATTCCCCCTATCAGGGCAGGCATATCAATTTCCATCGGAGCATCGCTCATTCTTTCATCGAGCAAAACCTCATAGCGGACGACCTGGCCAAGGTGCTGGATAATTTGCACATGTCCTTCGATGGCTCCCTTGCTCATCTCCTTGCTGATCTCCATCTGCTCAGGGCGGGCTCCGATGAGCACTGCATCACCTAGAGAGAGCTTCGCCTCAGCAGCTATGCGTACCTTCTCAGGCTTCACATCCACCAGGGTTTCGCTCAGGACTATACGCGCCTGGTTCTTGGCAGTGAGGGTTGCATTGAAGAAGTTCATCTTCCCGATGAAGTTGGAGACGAAGGCACTATCGGGGTTGGTATACAGCTCGTTGCTTGTACCAATCTGCTCGACAATCCCCCGGCGCAGTACGGCAAGGCGGTCGCCGATGGCCATAGCCTCCTCCTGGTCATGGGTGACAAAGATGGTGGTGATGTTGGTCGCCTTTTGGATACGGCGGATCTCTGCTCGCATGTAGCGGCGCAGTTTTGCATCGAGGTTTGCCAGGGGCTCGTCAAGAAGCAGCAGGTCGGGATCATAGACGAGGGCACGCGCAATGGCAACACGCTGTTGCTGGCCACCTGAAAGACCTGTTGGGGATGGGTTTCTCTTGAGCTCTTCGGTAAGGCCTACCAGCTCCATCACCTCGGTTACCTTTTTCACCACCTCTTTTTCAGGGGTCTTTCGTATACGAAGCCCGTAGGCTACGTTTTCGAAAATGTTCATATGTGGATACAGAGCAAAGCTTTGAAAGACCATGCCGATATTTCTTCTGAATGGAGGGATGGTGGTCATGTCCTTTTCCCCATACAGGATTTTTCCATTGGTGATGGATTCCAACCCGGCGGTACTACGCAGCAGTGTTGTCTTTCCACAGCCGGAAGGACCCAGAAGACAGAACAGCTCCCCGGGGTTTATGGTAAAAGATACCTCATTGAGTGCATGCACCGGGTTCTTTTCATGTTCACCAAAAATTTTGTTTACGCTCTTATACGTTAGACTCAAGCTCATGTATCTACTCCTTAGAAATAAAAATGGCCTGCTTATCCCATTCCTTGGGAAAAAGCAGGCCCAATGTTCTACATCATGTCAGAAAATTTGGTGATCAGTGCTTCCTTGATTTCCTTTGCTTCGGAATCATTATAGGGGAAGAGCTTGATTTCGCTGAGAGCAGGCAGGTTTTTAGGTCCTGGCAGTTCAGTTGAGACAACTCTTCTGTTCCTGGTGGTGCGGATGATCTCATACGCCTCCTTGGAAGTGATGAAATCCATAAACTTCTTGGCAACAGTCGGGTGTGGGCCGTTTGCAATCATTGCAGTGGCGTCAAACCTTGCACCGGTCCCTTCTGAAGGGTAGACATAGGTGACAGGAGAACCCTCACCAATATACTTTCCGATGTTTGATTCGCCGGTTACGGTGATGGCATACTCACCCCGTGCAACGGATTCAGGACCGGCAGTAGAACTAGCGGTAAATACGGCGCTCTGAGCAAGCTTGGCTAGGAAATCATCCCCATAGAGCTTGCTGATCATGTAGATCTGGGCATAGGCTGAACCTGAGAGAGCAGGGTTGGCCAGGATGACCTCGCCTTTGTAACGGGGTTCGATAAGGTCGGCCCAGCTCTTGGGATACTCTTCGGGCTTGAGCAGGTTGGTGTTCACCATGATGGCCTGCAAAGGCATGGAAGAGCCGTAGTAACGGGGAACAGACGCGTCATCACGTACGGAAACATCAATCTTGTCATGGTTGGCGCTCTTATAGGCGGCAAGCATCTCATAGCTGAGTTCCATGTTCTCCTTGGCCACCATCAGCAGGATGTCACCATCAGGCTTTGGCTGCTCGGAGTAGAGCCTGTTGACAAGCTCAGTTGATCCTGCGCGGATGATGCTTACAGAGACCTCAGGATGCAGCTGGGTGAATCTCTTCTCGAGAGCTTCTGCCTCATCTTCGGAAGCACCGCTCCAAATAGTCAACTTCGTGACATCCTCGGCCTTCTCCTGTCCACCCTGTGCAAACAAGGGTGTCACCAGAAAAAGGACCACCAGCAAAAACAGTAGTGTTTTTTTCATTTTTCCTCCATTTCATGTATGGCACCGAACAATAACAAAGCTGTTCGCAGTACCATCACTAGTAGCTTGTAAACACTAAAACTTTAATTTTTTGAAAAATGTGGTATACTTTA